>NZ_CABQXJ010000005.1:0-82382 GCF_902468165.1 uncultured Intestinibacter sp. | reverse complement strand
CAACTAAAACAGGAACAATAACAGCTAGTTCACTATATGTTAGAAGTGGAGCTTCAACATCACATAACATTTTAGGAACAGTAACTAAAGGAAATTCAGTTGAAATAAAAGATACTCAAAATGGATGGCACAAAATAAACTACAAAGGCAATGACGGATGGGTTAGCGGAAAATATATTACATCAAGCTCAAGTAGTTCAACATCAGGATCAACTTCAACAGGAACTACACAAGCTTCAAAAACTGGAACAATAACAGCTACTTCATTAAACGTTAGAAGTGGAGCAGCTACAACATACAGTATATTAGGAACATTAAGCAACGGTAAAACAGTTACTATATATGAAGAAAGTAACGGATGGTATAAAATAAACTACAACGGTGGATACGGATGGGTAAGTAAAACATATGTATCAACTGGAACAACTTCAAGTGGTTCAACATCAACAGGAACTACTAATACAACAACGACTACTAAAACAGTTAGTCAAATAAAAAGTCAAATAGCTACTACATACGCTCAAGCTAAAGCTATGACAGGAAGAACTAACTTCTCACAACAATGTTCTTTATATGTTTATTCACAACTTAGAGCATTAAATATATATCAAACACCAGATACATACTGGAATGGTAGTCAATGGTATTCAAAATTAACAAATAACGGGAAAACTCGTACTGGATACACTCAAAAGAAATATGCAGGTGTAAACTGTCTTACAAACTTAGTAAATGCTAACGGTGGAAAAGACGTATACAACGTAGTAGTTACTTTCCCAAGAAGTTATAGATCAACAAGTACAGTAGGACATGTTTTATTCATACATGCTATAAAAGACGGAAAAGTATATTACTCTGATAACTATGCATACGCTGGACAACCAGAAGGTAGCACTATAGTTAAATCAATCAGTGAATTCACTAATTACTTCTCAAGTAACTATAGTGGAATAACTGGAGCAGTACACTTTGTAAAATAATAAAATATGAATATTCAAAGGATGTATAAATTTTTATACATCCTTTTATAATTTCCAACTTATTGCCTTAAGAAACGGAATCTCTGATTCGTTGGCGATATGAACGAAGTGAATTTTATTTAACTAAATTTAGTTGCTCTATATTGTGTAGGAGAAACACCTACTATTTTTTTAAACAATTTAGAGAACCAACTTAAATCATTTATTCCTACGCTTTCTGATATTTCTTGTATACTTAAATCTGTTGTTGTTAGTAATGTTATTGCTTTTTCAATTCTCATTTCTTGTATATGCTTTGTAATTGTTTTCCCAGTCTCCCTTTTAAACTGGTTAGATAAAAACGAAGGATTCTTATCTAATACTTCTGAAATACTTGATAAAGATAATTCCATATTTAAATTTAAATTTATATATTCTATTGCATTACGAACTGTGAGTGAATAATTTTGTAAATTAAAATTACTACTCAATAAGCAATAATTTTTTAAAATTTTATAAGGAAGTTTTTCTAATGAAGATAGACTGACCTCGTTTTTTATTTGAACCTCAATTTTTTTATAAAGTAGATATACATGACTTCCAGGAATAGAGCTTTTTAATAAAGAAGACTCTAATCTAGAATTTAGCATGTATAAATTATGTTTTATTTGATCTATTGATTGTTCTTTAAAAAAGCCTGTAAGCTGTATATATAATTTTAAATATTCTTTAGCTTCATAAAATTTACCTAAAACGACACAACTTGAAATATGAGATAAATATTCCCTATACTTTTTATAATATTCACTATTAAATTCAGAATCATCCCTATTTACATAGTTGATTTTCTTTATTTTTTTCTCATCAAAATTAATATGAGCTATATGAGTATTATAATCTTTTATAAAAGCACTTAATATTGAATTTAATGTAGAGATAACTGTAACAGAATTAATTACAGGTAATGATTTATAATAAGTGAAAATCGTATCACGAAGATTCTCCTCAATATGATTTTCTTTCATTATACTTTCAATAAAATTTTCATTAAGTTGAGTCTCCAAAAATGGACCTATTAGCAATACATCATCAGAAATTTCTTCTGGTATTACCACAACTATAGATACAAATTTCATAGAACTTTTTATTACTTTTAAATTACCATCACCACTTCTATATAAGGTGTTAAGATCTTCGCCATCAAGAAAATTAGAATCAGGCCATATAATTTTTCTGAATTTAGGGTATGAATGATTATTAAACTGGTCACTTTCATTAAGTTTCATTGTTGATAAATTTAATGAGCTATTTAAGATAGAAATCATTAAATTATAGAATTCATTATAATTAAAAGTTGTTTTTAACATAGATGTCTCCTTATTTTATTTTATATTTAGTAAAATATACCTAAAAAATAGACAAATTCACCTGTAAATTATTATAACATATATCCAATATTCTCTTGTATAATTTTTAACAAGTGAGAAATAAATAGGGCTTTATATAAAAAAATATAATTATTATTAATAATAAAATGGGAAAAATTATGAAAAAGAAAACGTTTATTGAATAAAAAGTGATAATAAAGAAAACGTTTTAAAATCAAGTGTTAATTATATAACACATATCAGAAATTATAAAATATTTATATTAAAAAGGAGATTGTAACAAATGATAGCTAATAACACAGCAGAAAAAGTTAATCAGTATGAAGTAGAGCAACAAAGACCTTTTGGTTTAAGAGATAAGATTGCTTATTTATTTGGGGATTTTGGGAATGACTTTTCATTCTTATTTGTAAGTAGTTTCTTATTAGTATTTTGTACAAAAGTTTTAGGGATAAATGGTGGAGTAGTAGGGACTATATTCATGTTATCTAAATTCATAGATGCCTTTACAGACGTAGGTATGGGTAGAATAGTTGATACAGCAAAACCAACAAAAGCAGGGAAATATCGTCCATGGATCTTAAGAATGAGTTTCCCTATAGCAATATCTAATGCACTTATGTGGATGCACTTTATAAAAGATTGGAGTATGACAGCAAAAATAATTTATATAGCAGTAACTTATATAGTATGGGGAAGTTTCTGTTACACAGGAATCAATATACCTTATGGTTCAATGGCTTCAGTAATAAGTCCAGAAGCAAAAGATAGAGCTTCATTATCTACATTCCGTACTATGGGAGCTTTATGTGCAGGTTTAGCAATAAACATGATAGCACCAATGTTCTTATATGCAACTGACAAACTTGGTAACCAAGTAGTTATAGCAGAAAGATTTACAATAGTAGGTATAGTATTCTCAGTACTTGGATTAATATGTCACTTACTTTGCTATAGCTTAAGTACTGAGCGTGTAAAAGTTGATGTATCAAACAAACAAGAAAATGCACCAAAACAAAGTTTCTTTGGATTAATGAAAAGTTTAGTTCAAAATAAAGCATTAGTTTCTTTAATATTATCAACTACATTAGTATTAGTAGCTTCAACATTAACAACTGCATTACGTAGTTATTTATTTATAGATTATTTCAGAAATGCAAAAGCAATGATGCTTGCAACACTTATAAATACAGCTGCTATGGCAGGAAGTTCAATATTTGCTTCTAAATTAGCACAAAAATACGGTAAAAAAGAAGTTGGATGCGTTGGTTTAGCATTAGCAACTATAACATTAATAGCACTTTACTTTATGAGAGTTACAAACATAACAACATATTATGCATTAATGTTTGTAAATGGTATAGGATTCGGAATATATAGTATGTATTCTTGGGCTTACTTAACAGATGTTTGTGATTATCAAGAAATGAAAAATGGAAAAAGAGATGATGGTACAGTATATGCTATCTACTCATTCTTTAGAAAAGTTGGACAAGCATTAGCTACAGGTCTTGGGGGATTTGTATTAGCTTTAATCGGATATCAATCAGCAGCAACTGTACAAACTGCAGAAGTAATAAACAAAGTATATGATGTGAATATATTAATACCAGGACTTATATACTTAACAGTTTTACTAGTAATGTTATTTACATTCCCACTAAGCAAAAAAGTAGTAGACGAAGTAACAGTAGAATTAAAAGCTCGTCGTGAAAAAGCACAATAAATAAATTAAAAATTATAGTAAAAACAAACTCGCTCGAGTCGTGATTTTGGGCGAGTTTAAATAAAACTTGAAATATATTAGAAATGTACGAAGGATGGAAAGATAATGGTAAACTTAACAGCAAAACCGTATAACCTTGATGAGCAAGGTGTAAAATGGGTAAAAGATACTATTGCGAACATGACAATAGAAGAGAAAATCGGACAATTATTTATTAATATGGGAGCTAGTCGTGAAGAAGACTATTTAAAAAGTGTACTAGATAATTATCATATAGGTGGAGTTCGTTATAACCCAGCTATGTCAAATCAAGTATATGATCAAAATAAAATACTTCAAGAAAATAGTAAAATACCTCTACTAATAGCTGCAAATACAGAAGGTGGCGGAAACGGTGCATGTTTAGACGGAACTTATATAGCAGCAGGAATAAAAGTAGGTGCTGCTGATAATAAAGAGTATGCGTATAAACTAGGAAAAATTTCTGCAATAGAATCTGCTGCAATAGGATGTAACTGGAGTTTTGCACCAGTAGTAGACTTAATGATAAACTGGAGAAATCCAATAACAACAAATAGAGGATTCTCAAAAGATGCAGACAAAACTTTAGAATTCTCATTAGAATTTATGAGAGGTATGATGGAAAATGGAGTAGCACCAGCTGCTAAACACTTCCCTGGCGATGGTATAGATGAAAGAGATCAACATTTATCATTTGCTCCAAATACACTTTCACCAGAAGAATGGGATGAAACATTCGGAAAAGTATATGGAGGTTTAATTGACGCAGGACTTCCATCAATAATGGCAGGACATATAGCTTTACCAGAATATGTTCGTTATTTTAACCCAAATGCAACAAAAAAAGAATTATTAATGCCAGCAACATTAAATAAATATATATTAACTGATTTATTGAGAGGAAAAATGGGATTCAATGGTTTAGTTGTAACTGATGCGTCTCACATGGTAGCTATGACTTCAGCAATGAAACGTAGTGAAATGTTACCAACTGCTATAGCAGCAGGAAGTGATATGTTCTTATTCTTCAATGATCCAGAAGAAGATTTTGAATGGATGATGGAAGGATACAGAAAAGGTATAATAACTGATGAAAGATTAGAAGAAGCTTTAACTAGAATATTAGGAACAAAAGCTGCTTTAGGACTTCACAATAAACCAAAAACAGAAATACTTCAACCAAAAGCAGAAGCTATGGCTAAAATAGGTTTAGATAGTTATAAAGAAATAGCAAAAGAAATATCTGATAAATCAATAACATTAGTTAAAAATGAAGAAAATATATTCCCAATGAGTCCTGAAAAACATAAAAGAGTATTACTTGTAAATGTTAAAGGTATAGCTAATGGTATAGCTGACTTAATGGGTGGAGGAAAGAAAACTCCAATAGAAGAAATAAAAGAATTATTAGAGCAAGAAGGATTTGAAGTTGAGATATATGAATCTGCTATGGAAAAAATAATGAAACTTCCAAAAGAAGAAATTCTTATGAAGTTATTAGATGTTTATTCACAAAAACGTCCAATAGCAGAATTAACAGGAAAATATGATTTAATAATAAACGTAGCTAATGTAGGTGCAAATACTCATCAACGTATAGAGTGGACTATGGCAAAAGGAACACCAGATATGCCGTTTTATGTTCATGAAATACCAACAATATTTGTATCAGTATTATCACCATTCCATCTAGCTGATGTTCCTCAAGTTCAAACTTATATAAATACATATGACAGCAAAGACTACACATTAAAACTACTAGTAGAAAAAATGTTAGGTCGTTCTGAATTTACAGGGGTAAGTCCAGTAGATGCGTATTGTGGACTGTGTGACACAGTATTTTAATCTACGAAAATATAAATATAGTTTTTCATAATATCAAAGTCAAAAGAGCTGATATCAATAAGATTATTGAAATCAGCTCTTTTGCATTGTGTTTATTTTGTATTATAAAATGATTATTGTGTGATATTAGGATACTATCTTTTTGGATTTATAAAAGATGCTCCTAAGTATTTTTTTATATCTTCATCAGGAGAAAAATCATCTATTAATATTTCTCTATCAGAATCTTCAAGTATTACTAAAACTTCGCAGTTTCCTTTTAAGAATGCTTTTCTTACTGTTTCTTCTTTTACTTCTCTTACTTTAGTAAATCCTTTTTTAGTTTTTTCAAAATCCTTAGTGAAATAACTTTCCATCATATTAATAATTTTAGTATATCTGTTCATATATATACCTCCTAATTTATATTCAAAAATATGTTATAATAAGTTTTTGTATTAACTAAATAATTATAACAAGAGGAGAAAATTATGGCTAGTATAAAAAGACAACAAATACTAGAAAGTATTGCGTTTTGTGAGAAAAATGGTTATTTTGAAAAATTAAATGAAATATACTCTACATTGCCAAAAGGAGAGTGCAGTGGTTGTGGAAATTGCTGTATGGAGTCTGTTGGTATTAATTTAATAGAGTTTTTAAATATATATAGATATTTAGCTGATAAAGATGAGCTTAGAGAGGCATCTATTGAGAGAATAGTCGATTATTATTTTATGGAATTGATGAAGAAAAATTCATGTCCATTTAGAGATGAAAATAATAGATGTTTAATATATGAAGTTAGACCGCTTAACTGTAGATTATTTGGTCATTGGAAAAAGGAAGAATATAATGCTAATTTAAGCAGAGTAATAGAACAAAATATGGACTATAAAGATAGTATGAAGAAAATATATGGTGTAGATATAAGTGATGAGGTTTTAAACTTCTCTATAAAATACTGTGATGTATTTAAGCCAGAAAAAGATTATTTATCTAAAAAAGATAGACTTAACTTTGAAGATGAAATAATGAATTTAGATGCTAGAATTTTAGGAAATGAATTAATAAATATACCATATAAAGATAGAGGAATAGTTGAATACTTTATAGAGAGTATGTTGTATTCTGAATTTGCATATAAAATTAAAATTAGAATAACAAAAGAAGAAAATATAAATGTAATAAATAAAATAAAAAGAATTTTACTTGCTAAACTGTATTAAAAAATAAGCTAAATAGAGTTATCATAAAAAAATAAAGTCTTACAAATATAAACTTAAATAAATAAATTATACAAATTATAAACTAAATAATTCATAAATAAGAAAAATATACATGGTATAATATATAAAGAGTTTAAGGATATTTGAATTTATACAAGGGGTGTACTTTTATGAAATTACAGAATGTGTTTGGAAATACATACTTTGTAAAAGGCGGCACGAATACAGGTGTGTATTTATTTGAAAATAATGAAGCATTATTAATTGACCCAGGTCTTAACGGCCTAAGACCTAAAAATATGATTAAGATGTTTGAAAATGAAAAAATAATACCAAAATATATAATAAATACCCATGAACATGAAGACCATGTTGCTGCTTGTGGGCAAATAAAACATTCATATCCAAAAGTGGAGATTATTGCTTCAGAAAATGCTAAGATTTTTATAGAGAGACCGGAATTATTTTCAGATTTTATATTAGGTGGAAAACACAATAAGTTTTTGACAGCAAAACTTTTTCATAGAAATGTAGAAAAAATATACGTAGATACAATAGTAGATGAAGGTACTTTAAATAAAAATAATACAAATTTCGAAATTATAAATTTAAAAGGGCATACTCTAGCAAGTATCGGAATACTGACAAAAGATGGTGTTTTATTTGCTGGAGATTTATTAGTTGGCGAAGAAGTATTAAATAAATATGATTTTTTATTTTTACAAGACGTAGAAGAATACTTAAAATCATTAGATAAGATCCAATCTTTAGATTTTAATTATCTAGTATTAGCTCATGGAAGAAAAGTTTTAGATAAAGACAGCACTATGCTTTTAATAAACAAGCATAGACAAGCTATATACAAATATTTAAATCAAATAAAAGAAAATCTTAAAGTACCTATGAATATAGATACTTTACTTAAAAAAATTATAAAAGAAAATGAATTAACCTATAATTACAAAGAATATTATTTTTTTAGAACTTCATTAGTAACTTGTATAAGCTATTTAGCTGATTTAGATGAAATTGATTATACACTAGAAGACTCTGATTTGCTTTATTATACAAAAATAAAATAAATTATGGTAAAATAATGGTGATTGTTAATTTATTTGACGAAAGGTGAATAATATGAATTACGAAAAGTGGGATGAAATATTAGCTCCTTATCAACATGCGGTTGAAGAACTTAAGGTAAAATTTAAAAATATAAGAAAAGAATTTTTGACTAAGGGTGAATATTCTCCTATTGAATTTGTTACTGGGAGAACAAAAAAGATTTCTTCTATAATATCTAAAGCTAATAGATTAGATACTAATGATATAGAAGGTGAAATAGAAGATATTGCTGGTATAAGAATAATGTGCCAGTTTGTTGAAGATATATATACAATTGTTGAATTAATAAAAAATAGAACAGATATGACTGTTATAAATGAAAAAGATTATATAACTAATTTTAAAGAAAGTGGATATAGAAGTTATCATTTAATAATAAAATATCCTATAAACTCAATTGCTGGTTCTAAGGAGATACATTGTGAAATCCAAATAAGAACTTTAGCTATGAATTTCTGGGCAACTATAGAACACTCTTTAAAATACAAGTACGAGCACTACATACCAGAAAATGTAGCATTGAGACTTAGAAAAGCAGCAGACGCAGCATTTTTATTAGATGAAGAAATGAGTGAAATTCGAGAAGACATAATGAAAGCTCAAGTCATGTATCAAGCTAAATCTGTAACCCTAAAAGATGTATTAAAGAAAATACAAGAATTATATAATTTAGGGGAAATTAGTAGCGCTTTAAAATACCAAAGACGACTTGATAAAATAGATAGTGAAAGAGATATAGATGAAATAGTTGCTCTAAAAGAAGAAATAGATTATATTTTAGAAGACTTTAAAACACACAGAATAGATAAATAATTTTACGCTGTCTTAAATTTTGAGGCAGCTTTTAAATTATCATGTATATAAAATAATAATATTTCAAAAATATTAATAGTAATTAGGTTATCGTAAAATAAGATATTTGCGAGAGGAGATGAATTTATGGGATTATATGCAATAGGTGACTTACATTTTTCAACGGAAAATCCTAAACCTATGAATATATTCGGTGATAATTGGGACAATCATGAGAAAAAGATAGCCGATAACTGGAATGAAACAGTACAAGATGGTGATACGGTATTAGTTCTTGGAGATACTTCATGGGCTATGAATTTAAACGAGGCAAAGGCGGACTTAGATATAATTGAGTCACTTCCAGGTAAGAAGATTTTTATAAAAGGAAACCATGATTATTGGTGGTCATCTCTTTCAAAAATAAATGCTGCATATCAAAGCGAAGATATGAATTTTATCCAAAATGGATATTTTACATACGGAGATTATGCGATATGTGGAAGTAGAGGATGGCTTTGTCCTAATGAAGTAAAATTTGATAGTAATGATATGAAAATATATAAAAGAGAAGTATTGAGACTGGAGATGTCGATACAATCTGCAATCCAAAATGGGTATACTAACTTAATTGTTATAACTCATTATCCACCTACAAATGACCAACTAGAAGAGTCGGAGTTTACAAAATTATATGAGAAATATAATGTAAAAAAAGTAATCTATGGTCATCTACATGGAAAGGACTCATTTTCAATGGGGCTTAAAGGAGTTAGAAATGGTATAGAATACGTTCTTGCATCAAGCGATTATCTTGATTTTAAATTAATTAAAGTGCTTGATTAAAAATATATTGAGAAAATATGTTTTTCTAACAAAGAATTTCTTATTTATTGATTAATATTTATAAAAAATGTAAATACTAAAAATACATTACAATGAGTATTTAGTTTGAGTGCGGAAAAGGAGATTGTGCTTATGAGATGGATATTAGTATTTATATTTTTTTATTTGATACCTTTAATAGTTTTATTTAAAAATTACAAGAAGTTTAGTCGAGCATGTATTTACGCATGTACATATGTAGTATTGGCGACAACAATAGTAATAAGCAACATGTATATTAGCGGAATAAAACAAATAGAAAACAGCGAAAACCATTCAATGGTAATGAACTACAGAGATATATACACATCTAACTTAGATGTAAACCATGTAGAAGAAGATTTATCTACAATAAAACAATACAAAAAAGACATTAGATCTATAGAAGATATTGCACTAAATCCAATAAAAGAATGTGTAGCTTATGCAACTGATATAAAAACATCTTTAAATGATATAGATAAAGTTAAAGACGATATAGAAAAAGCTAAATATATGTGTGATAGAGTAGTCGAAATATACGACGATATGGATACACCAGAATTATCACAACAAGAATACACAGAAGTATTAAATGAATGTACTGAATGCATGAAAGATGCTTATAAATTAAAATACAAAGCAGTAGAAGAAACATATAATGTCGTAAACAATAAAGATATAACTTCTATTTCAAATATACAAAAATATATAAAGCAATCAGATGAAAAAATAAATCAATATAAAAAGAAAATTAATGAACTAGAAGAATCAATTAAAAATGAATAAAATACAATCAAAAATAAGATAGAAATTAGAAAGTAAATACACTATTTCTATCTTATTTTTTTGTGCAGAAATAGTGATTATATGTTAAAATTTCAATAAGATATAGCTATACGTACCTTTTTGAATTATACTAGAGTATATGGTATAATGAATTCTTAAAAACAGGAGAAAGACTATGAAAAATTTAAATATATGTATTGATATTGATGGAACTATTACAAGTCCATATCATTATCTACCGTATCTAAATAGTATATATAAGAGGGATTTGACTGAAGAGGATTATACAACAGTATATTGGGCTGAGTTATATGGAGATACTTTTGAAGGTATGCTAGATAAACTTCATTCAAATTATTTAAATTCATATTCCGAAGCACATGTTGTTGAAGGAGCTAAAGAAGTTGTTGGTGAATTATATAAAGAAAACAATTTATTCTTTGTAACAGCAAGGAATTCCACTTTAGAAGAAATTACTATGGACTGGCTTAAAAAGCAAGAATTATCATATGTACCTCTTTATTTACTTGGAACAGATAGAAAACTTAACAAAGCGAAAGAGCTAGAATGTGATATTTTTATAGAAGACCACCCAATGAACGCCTTACACTTGGCAGAGGGGGGAATAAAAGTAATATTAATTGATTGTAATTATAATAAAGATATAGATCATAAAAACATAATTAGAGTTTCTTCTTGGAAAGAAATTAAAAATGTTATTGATAAACTATAATTAAGTTGGCTTGCTGAGAGGAGGCGAAGTTTAATGATAGAATTAAAATTAAAAAATAGAAAAGGGAATTTTCATGTAAATAGTAAAGAGGTTAAAGATATTCTTGATGCACGCCAAGATATTGGTTATTTACAAGATATATCTAATTCAATAAATCAAGATAATATCATGGTGTTTGACTGTGAATTATCAGAGAGAGTATTTTCAAAAGAAGAAATACTAGAGGCTATTGAAGAACTAGGAGAATCAGTTGACGAATCATTTTTTGAAATAATATTTGATGATGTAAGACGTTTCTTAAAAGATACTACAGACGAGATAGAAGAGGAGCTTCAAGATATTTATTGTATGGACAATATAAAATGTTATTTTGAGGTTTATAATATAAATGAAGAATTTACTGATTTTAAATTTGTATTTTTAGTAAGTTTTGAAGATATTAAAATCGCCTCTTTAAAAAACCTTGCGAAAATTGTTTCTAAAAGACAATTAGTAGGTGCATCTAAATTCTATAGTTAAAGACATTTAAGTTAAATAAATAAAAATATTTTGCGAATCTTCGGTTGTTATTTATTTTGTACTTGTACAAGATTATTATTAACCAAAGGTTCGTTTTTTTAATTTTAAGCAACGGACGAAGTCGTTGGCGCCATGAGCGAAGCGAATTTTAAGCGACGGACGAAGTTGTTGGCACATAAACTAAGTACATTTTTATTTATACAAATAAGAAAAAGGATTGAAGAGATTATCTCCAATCCTTATATAATCGTTAATATTTTTAACTGTTTAGAATTAAGCTTGTCCTATAGAACCGAATAATTCCATTTTTTCTTTAACACAAGCTTTGATAGCTTCAAAACCTGGAGCTAATAATTTACGAGGATCATATCCTTTACCTTGTTGATCTTTTCCTTCTTCAACATATTTACGAGTTGCTTCAGCAAATACTAATTGGCACTCAGTATTAACATTTATTTTAGCAACACCTAAAGATATAGCTTCTTTTATCATTTCATCAGGTATACCACTACCACCATGTAATACTAATGGCATATCTCCAGTAGCTTCATTTATTTTTCCTAAAACTTCGAAGTTTAATCCAGCCCAATTTTCTGGATATTTACCGTGTATATTACCTATACCAGCAGCTAAGAAGTCTATTCCTAAATCAGCTATTCTCTTACATTCAGCAGGGTCAGCAACTTCACCAGCACCTACAACACCGTCTTCTTCTCCACCTATAGAACCAACTTCTGCTTCAACAGATATTCCTTTAGAGTGAGCTAGGGCAACTATTTCTTTAGTTTTTTCTATATTTTCTTCTATTCCATAGTGAGAACCATCGAACATTACTGAAGAGAATCCAGCAGCTATAGTTTCTTTTGCACCTTCAAAAGAACCGTGGTCTAAGTGAAGAGCAACTGGAACAGTTATGTTTAATTCTTCTAACATACCTTCAACCATTCCAACTATAGTTTTATATCCACACATATATTTTCCTGCACCTTCAGATACACCTAATATAACTGGTGAATTATTTTCTTGTGCAGTTAATAATATAGCTTTTGTCCATTCTAAGTTGTTTATATTAAATTGACCTACTGCATATTTTCCTTTTTTTGCTTTTACTAACATTTCTTTAGCAGAAACTAACATCTTATACCTCCATAAATTCAAAAATAGTTAAAAATTTACAAGACTTACCCATCAATAATATTATATACTTAAAAGGTGAAAACGTATAGACATAAATTGATAAAATTTTAATAACAAATAGATACTAGATATACATATAATATACGTTTTTGAGGTAAAATTATCAAAAAAGCTATACTTAATAAAGATTAAATGGATATATTATATACAAAATGAAGGAGGAAAAGCATTGTCTAAAAAACAAAGAATTGATAAAGTACTGTCTAATTTAGGCTATGGAAGTAGAAGTGAATTAAAGAAAATTTGTAAAAATGGGTTAGTAAAAGTAAATGGAAAAGTTATAAATAATCCAGGAGTACAAGTAGATGTGGAAAATGATGAAATAATATTTGATGGTGAAAAAGTAACATATAAAGAATTTATATATTTAATGTTAAATAAACCAGATGGATATATTTCTGCAACATTTGATAAAAGGGACCCAATAGTACTAGATTTAATTGATAAAGAAGATTTAGTATTTGAACCATTTCCAGTTGGAAGATTAGATAAAGATACGGAAGGACTTTTAGTTTTAACAAATGATGGTCAGTTAGCTCATAGAGTGTTATCACCTAAAAAACACGTACCAAAAACTTATTATGCAAAAATTGAAGGTGTTGTAACAGAAGAAGATATTAAAGCTTTTGCTAAAGGGGTTACATTAGATGATGGATACGAAACTATGCCAGCAGAACTTGTAATACTTAAAAGTGATGAAATATCTGAAATAGAGCTTACTATACATGAGGGAAAATTCCATCAAGTAAAAAGAATGTTCGAAAGTGTAGATAAGAAAGTAATTTACTTAAAGAGATTATCTATGGGTAAATTAAAATTAGATGAGAATTTAGCACTTGGAGAATATCGTGAACTAACTGATGAAGAAGTTAAAATGATAGAAGAAAGAGACTAAAGTTAATCCTAAATTTAAATATAGCAAATTTACATAATAAAGGTTTTGATATAAAGGCAAAAATCTAATATAATTAGTAAGTATGATTTAAAAAGGCAATAATTATATAGATTAATAAAGACTATATATTCAAAATAAATGTTTATATTGAAAATTAAGATATTGACGGAGGATAATTTAGTGAAAAGAAGAGAAATTATTGAATTTGAAGTAGGCAAAATGGAGTTCGGTGGAACTTCTTCTACTATAATAGGAAAAAGAAATGTTCAAATGAAGGGCGGAATAACTGGTCAAAAAGTAAAAGCATCAGTAAAAAAAGCTAATAGCCAAAAAGCAGATGTTAAATTATTAGAAGTACTAGAAAAATCTCCACTAGAAACAGAACAAGCATGTAAACACTTTGGACAATGTGGAGGATGTACAATATTATCACTTCCATATGAAAAACAATTAGAAATTAAAAAACAACAAATACTAGACTTATTTGAAAGTCATGATATAAAAGGATTTGAGTTCTTAGGAATAGAATCAAGTCCAAATAATACTTGCTACAGAAATAAAATGGAGTTCACTTTCGGAAACGAAATGAAAGATGGACCATTAACTATAGGTATGCACAAAAAAGGTAGACATATAGATATAGTTACTGTTGATGGATGTATGTTAATAGACCAAGATTTCATAAAAATATTAACAGCTACAGAAGAATTTTTCAGAGCGGAAAGGCTACCATACTACAGAGGAAATGACCACAAAGGTTACTTAAGACACTTAGTTGTTAGAAAAGGTATCAAAACTAATGAAATGATGGTTATGATAGTAACAAGTACTCAATTAGATTACGATATGGATAAGTACAAAGATATGTTACTAGGATTAGATTTAGATGCGGATTTAGCAAGTGTACTACACTGCTTAAACGACAACTTAGCAGATGCGGTTAAATGTGATGAACTTAGAGTTTTACACGGAAGAGATCATATATACGAAGAATTATTAGGTCTTAGATTTAAAATATCTCCATTCTCATTCTTCCAAACTAACACATTAGGAGCTGAAAAATTATACTCTATGGCTAGAGAGTTTGTTGGAGACTATAAAGATAAAGTTCTTTACGATTTATACAGTGGAACAGGAACTATAGGACAAGTTTTATCTCAAAAAGCTAGAAAAGTTTACGGAATAGAAATAGTAGAAGAAGCAGTTGAAGCTGCAAACGAAAATGCTAAATTAAACGGATTAACTCACTGCGAATTTATTGCAGGTGACGTTGCTAAAACAGTAAACAGCTTAAAAGAAAGACCTGACATCATAATAGTTGACCCACCAAGACCAGGTATACACAAAGATGCTGTTAGAGATATATCTAAATTTAATGCAGAAGAAATAATCTATATATCATGTAACCCAAAAACTTTAGTAGTTGACTTACAAGGATTTGAAAGTTACGGATATGAAGTTAAAAAAGTTAGATGTATGGACATGTTCCCAAATACACCACACTGCGAAACAGTAGTATTATTACAAAGAAAAGACAAATAGGAATACTTTATAGAACATAGGGATGCTTGAAATAAGTGTCCCTATTTTTTTGAATAAATTTATTGTATATTAAATTAAAAAAAATATAATTAAAATTTAAATATAAACTGTGACCAACATAATTTTTTGTTGTCTTATTATATGAAAGGAGGAAAAAACTTGGAAGACCATAATATTGTAGATCTATATTGGTTTAGAGATGAAAATGCTATATCTGAGACTGATAAAAAGTATGGGAGCTATTGCAACACAATAGCAAACAATATTCTATACAACCTTGAAGATTCAAAAGAATGCGTAAATGATACATATTTAAAAACATGGAATTCAATTCCACCGACAAGACCAAAAATTTTAAAAGCATTTCTAGGTAAAATTACAAGAAATTTAGCTTTAAATATTTATAAAAGCAAGAATTGTCAAAAACGCAAGGGAGAAGTGCCACTAGTTCTGGATGAATTAAAAGAATGTATACCTAGTCAAAATGATATTGACACAGAAATGGAAGAAAAATATCTAACAAAATATATAAATGAATTTTTAAAATCTTTGCCAAGAGAAAAAAGGATAATAATAGTTCAGCGATATTGGTATTTATATTCTATAAAAGATATTGCTGAAAAAAATAATTTAAGCCAAAGTAATGTGAAAATGACATTATCAAGGTTTAGAACAAAATTGAAAGAGTTTTTAGAAGAAAGAGGTCAATATATATGATTGATGAAAATAAATTTCTGGATGCATTTGGAGATATAGATGACGAGTTTTTACTTGAGGAGTATGATAACTATAATAAGTCAAAAAAAATTATAAGGTTTGAAAAATACTTGAAAAAAGCACAGAATATAGCACAAAAAAATCATAAAAAATTTATAAGTATTGCTTCAGTTTCAATAATTGCTATAGCTATAGGTGTAGTATTTTTCAATCAAAAAACAAATACTCTAGATAATATAGTATTAAAAGAAGATGGAAATGAATTTATGAATGATGAAAATAATAAAGTATCAGGTTTTGATTCAAAAAAAAATCTATTAAAGGAAGTAAGTTCAATCAAAAAAATGGAATCAGATTTAGGATTTACTGTTCCGGTTTTAGATAAAGAAGTTGATAAGTATTTTGTTATTGGAGAAAACAATAGAGATAAACAGGGACGAATAATATACAAAGATGGTACTGAATTTGATATAGCAAAAGGAGATAAAGATATAATCGAAATTCCTGATGGAAAATTTTTAAAAACAGAAACAATCCAAGGAGTAAATATTTCATACTACAGTGCAGATAGTATAAATTACGTAATTTGGAGCAATAAAGGATATTCTTATTCATACCAAAATATATATGGAAAAATAGACAAAGCAGAACTTAATAAATTGATTAAATTAACAAATAATTAATTGATAGTGAAAAAAAGTAGGATTTAGGAGGTAAAATATGAAAAATAAAATAAAAATATTAGGATTAAGTGCATTTATAGCAACAGGTATGGTTCCACTTGGGTCTACACAAATATTTGCTAATGAAATAAACCCAACTCAAGTTGAAGAACGAAATTTAGATATAGAGGAAGATTATGATATAGATGATAATCTAGAAGATGTAGATGAAAATGAAGATATAGACGATAGTGAAATAATACCAATAAATGATTATGTTGAAGATTATCAATCAGATAATAATCAAGAAGATCAAGATAATTCAGAAGATATAAATGAAAATAAAGATAGAGATTCTAATGGAGAACAAGATTCAGAGGATAATAACAAAGATGAATTATTAATAGCGCAACCAAAGAGTAATGATACTCCAAAAACTTCTGATGCAGGGGTTGGAGGATATATAGGAGTTATTATAGCATCTATAGGTGGTTTATTTGCAGTAATTAGAAAAATGATATAAGTTAAATTTAGATTACCTATGTTCAAAGTTGATTTAAATAAATTATAAAATATTTGACTGTTACATATTAAAATTTGTAACGGTCTTTTTTTATAAAGAAAAAAGATTTTAATAAAACTATAAAATATAGTATAATACATCATTTTTCTGTAAATATTAGACAATGCATAGTTTTAAATATATGAAAATAAATTAAGTTTGTTTTGTAAAAAATGAGAAAATAGGAAACACTATGTTAATATAGACATATTCATATAAAATTTTATAGGTATAGTTTTATATAATAGGAGGGCAGGAAAAATAATTAGTCGAATAGGAATTGTAACAGATAATCATAGCAGTATTACTCAAGATGAGGCAGATAGATTAGGTATAAAAATATTACCTATGCCATTTTATATTGGTGGAGAGTGTTATTATGAGGGGAAAAATATAACTCGAAATGAACTTATGGAGAAATTAATTAACCAAGAAGATATTAGTACATCACAACCATCACCAGAAGAAGTGATGAATTTATGGGATGAAGTTTTAGAAGAATACGATAATATTATATATATGCCTCTTAGTAGTGGATTAAGTGGTTCATATTCTACTGCGGCAATGCTCGCACAAGAGGAAAAATATAAAGAGAAAGTTTATGTTGTAGATCATGGTAGAATATCAACACCGCTACATCAATCAATATTGGATGCATTAGAAATGATAGAAGAAGGGCTTTCAGCTAGCGAGATTAAATTAAAATTAGAACAAGCTAAACAAAAAATGGCGATTTTTATAGCTGTAGATGATTTAAAATATTTAAGACGTGGCGGAAGAATATCATCAGGTGCTGCTGTAGCAGGTCAGATATTAAATATAAAACCAATTTTATCTTTAGATATCGGAATCTTAGAATTATATAAAAAATGTAGAGGTCTTCAAAAAGCTAAAAAGACAATGATTGAGGATATTAAAACTATATTGTAAGAGCAATACTCAGAAGAATTTAAAAATGGTGATATACACTTATTAGCTGCATCAAGTGCTGATGATGAAACAACGCAAAGATGGGTGCAAGATATTAAAGAAGCATTTCCGGGACATGAAGTAATGTGTGATTATTTATCATTTGGAGTTACTTGTCATACAGGACCAGGGGCATTGGGTATTGGATTTTCATGTAGACCGTAAGATTTTATTAATTGTTATGATAAAACAGGAGTGCTAGAATTACATTATCAGATTAAATTTCAAAATATATTGGGGGTATATATGGAAAATAATTTAGATAGATTTTGGGTGAGTTTTAAACAATGGTATTTATACGAATTACCACAAAATAATTTAATAAAAGAGCAATTTATTAGTTATGATGAACATGATGATGCAAAACCTTATTTAGATATAGATTTTAATCATTATTATAAATTAAACTTTGGTGTAGAATACGATGGAATTTTAGAAAAGGATGAAACAATCACAATTAAATCATTAAAGATGCTAACGGAGTTAACATATTCAGAATTTATAAAGGATAGGTATGCTTTCACAGTAGATGTAAATAAAAGATTGGTGAAATTTAATATTCCATTGAAGCTTAGAAATGGAGTACTTATTTCAGTAGGGCATAAAAGTTCAAATGAAATAAAATATATTTATAATTATGAGCAGCTTGAAAGAAAAATTAATTATTCAGAGGAATTAATTATAAGTGATGAGTTATTAGATAAAAAGACAGCACTAGATTATATCACGGATTCATTACAATATATAGTTTCTATAAATGATGGTGATGGTGTAAAAATGAAAAACCAAGAGGTTGCTTTACAAGTGGGAGAAACTAAAGAAAGCAAGCTTTACACTGTAATACATAATGAGTTAGAAGAAATAAATAAAATAATAAATGAGTATTTTGATATTAGACATAATGAATATTTAAATAAAGCAAAACAGAAGAGGGAAGTTTTAAATGATAAAGATTTTATTGAGTATTTATATAATCGTATATATTCATTATTATTTTTATTAAGAATAAAGTGTAATAAAGAGGAATCAAACGAAATTTAATAGATTATTACATAATAGTTTTTTATTTAAATAGGGGAAAGTAATAAATGAAGATTAATAGATTATTTGAAATAATATACCTTTTGATTGAAAAAGAAAGTATAACAGCAAAGGAATTAGCAGAAAAATTTGAGGTATCAACGAGAACAATTTATAGAGATGTAGAAATTTTATCTTTGGTCGGAATACCGATTTATATGACAAAAGGAAGAGGTGGGGGAATCTCACTTTTACCGAATTATATATTAGATAAAACTGTGTTAACAGATAAGGAAAGAGAAAATATATTATCCTCTTTAAGGGCTGTTCAAACAGTAGATATCGCTGATTCAAACTCAAAACAAGAATTAATTCAAAAAATTAGTAGTTTATTTGGAAATTCATACGTAGATTGGATAGAAGTCAATTTTTCATCTTGGCATGACTATAAAGATCAATCACATATTTTTCAAATTATAAAATCGGCAATATTTAATAAGAAAAAGATAAAATTTGAGTATTCAAACTCAAAGGGAGAACAAAGTTATAGAAAGGTTGAACCTTTAAAACTTTGTTCAAAAGGAGGTTCATGGTATTTATATGGATATTGTGATAAAAGATGTGATTATAGATTTTTTAAATTAATGAGAATTAAGGATTTAACAATACTAAACGAGGATACAATACATATTGCACCTCCTAAAATACTAACTACTGAAAATACATTTAAGCAAAAATGTATACATATCAAATTACATATACAGAAAGAAATGGCCTATAGAGTATATGATGAGTTTGACAATTTTACAAAAATGGAAGATGGAAGTTTTATATCTGAAATAGATATACCAGAAAGTGAATGGACGCTTTATTATATTTCTACTTTTGGACCATATTGCGAAATACTCGAACCGAATGAATTAAAAGAAAAATTTAAAGATCATTTAGAAAAAACATTAAGTATATATAAATAATAAATTTGAAAAAAATTATAAATATATGACACATAGTTGTCATATTTATCTTAGTATAATTATCTCACAATATAGATTAAGGTCTTTAAAAAAATTATGCTAGGAGGTATTTATATGGAATATGAAATAGTAAATTTAAAACAAAAAACACTTGTAGGTCTAAGTGCAAGAACATCAAATGATTCTCTTGATATGGGAAATGTTATAGGTGGTTTATGGGGAAACTTTTATACAGGTGGAATACATGAACAAATTAAAAATAGAGTTAATGAATTTGCAATAGGACTTTACTCTGATTATACAGAAGATAAAAAAGGATATTGTATTACTGTTGGAAATGAAGTTTCAAATGTAGATGAGAATAATAAAAATTTAGATGTTAAAATAATTCCTGCTGGAAAATATGCCAAATTTTCTATATGTGGAAATATGGTTACAGCTGTTGTAGATGCATGGCAACAAATTTGGCAAATGGACTTAGACAGAAGTTTTACTGGCGATTTTGAAGAATATAAAAATGCTGATGTAGAAAATGCAGAAATAGATATTTATGTCGCATTAAAATAATTAAAATTTATAAAAATAAAAATTAGTAGTTGTAAATATAAAATTAATATGTTATATTATTGCGATAAATAATATATGATACTTATATAAATTCATAATTGGATGAATGTTTCTACAAACTACCGTAATAGTTTTGCTATAAGTTTTTTCGAACAGCAAAACTATTACGGTAGTTTTTTATTGTGTAAAAAAATAACAAACTAGGAGGAATTATGGAACTAGTAAATGAAAACAAAATTTTAGAAGAAGAGAAAATTTCAAAACTTTTATTAAAATTCTCTGTACCATGTGTAATGGGTCTTTTAATTAGTGCATTCTACAATATTGTAGATCAAATTTTTATTGGAAATAGTACACTTGGTTATTTAGGAAATGCAGCTACAGGAGTTTCATTCCCGGTAATCTGTATTGCAAATGCATTTGCATGGTGTGTGGGAGATGGTGCAGCATCTTACCTGAGTATTTGTGCTGGAAGGAAAGATACGGATAGTGCACACAAATCTGTTGGAACGGGAATTACTGTAACTTTACTTATTAGTATTGTACTTATGCTTATATGCGAGGTTGCAGCAGTACCACTTATGAGCCTTTTTGGAGCATCAAACCAAACTTTAGACCTTGCAGTAACTTATTTCCGTATTATAGCGGCATTTTTCCCATTTTATTTATTATTAAATGTAATGAATAGTATGATTCGTGCGGATGGAAGTCCTGGATTTGCTATGAAAGCAATGGTGATGGGAGCTATTATAAATATTATTTTAGACCCAATATTCATCTTTTTATTAAAATGGGGAATTGCAGGTGCGGCATGGGCAACTGCAATTGGACAAGTAGTATCTTTTGCAATATGTGCAATTTATTTCTTTAAGCCAAAGAGTTTTAGACTGAAAAAGAGTAGCTTTGTACCTAATCTACCTATTTTATCTAAAATGATTAATCTTGGAGCAGCAACTTTTATAACACAGATTTCAATTGTAGCGGTGACATTAGTTTGTAATATGACACTAGCACGTTATGGTGCATTATCAAAATATGGTCCGGATATTCCGATTTCTGTGTTTAGTATCCAAACAAAAGTATATACAATCGTTTTAAATATCGTAACTGGGATTGTGCTTGGAGGACAGCCGATTTTTGGATATAACTACGGAGCAAAAAGAATGGATCGTGTTCGTGAAGCTTACAAAATAGTATTTCGTGCCACTTTAATTACTGGTATAACAGCGACGATTATTTTCCAATTATGGCCGAAAGAAGTTGTAGGAATTTTTGGGTCAGGAAATGAATTATATCAAGAATTTGCAGTAAAAACATTTAGAATTTATTTATCTCTTGTGACAGTTACTTGCCTTGTTAAAATGACAGCAGTATTCTTCCAATCTATTGGAAAATCTAAATATGCAGTTATGGCATCTGTTATACGTGATATAGTTTGTTTCACACCATTAGCAATAATATTACCTTCTGTTTTAGAAGGATCAGAGGTTGGAACAGGAATTAATGGAATTTTATATGCAGCACCGATTTCGGATTTAGTTGCTATTGTTGTGATTCTTATACTAACAATTTCGTTCTTCCACAAATTAAATAAGGAAACAGAAGTGGAAGTGGAAAAACAGGAAGAATTAGTTGTATAAGCATCTTATTAGTAGGATGATTATACTGATTATAGGAACATAAAATACTTTTATAGTTATCAATCTATATTTTAAAGGATTATAAAGTATAGATTGATAACAAAATATGACTTAAGCATAACAGAAAAAATGTTATGCTTTTTTTTATAATTAAAAGATATATTATTTATTAAATCTATAACAAAAACAAAATATTATATAATTTATATAGATAATAGATTATATAATTTAAGGGGGTAGGAATATGAAACCAATTATAGGTGTTATTCCTCTTTGGGATGATAAAAAAGAAAGTATATGGATGTTACCAGGATATATGGATGTATTAGAAAATAATAATGCGATTCCAATGATACTACCTTTATCTACATGCAAAGAGAATTTGGACAAGTGTTTTGAATTAGTAGACGGTATTTTATTTACAGGAGGTCATGATATAAATCCAAAACTTTATAATCAGAAAAAGAAAGATACATGTGGATTGCAATGTGACAGACGAGATGAAATGGAGAAATATCTATTTGAGAAATCTATTAAAAATGATAAACCTATATTGGGCATTTGTAGAGGAATTCAGCTATTTAATTCTCTATTGGGTGGTACATTATATCAAGATTTAAAAACTGAGTATAAATCAAATATTAATCATACAATGGAAAAGCCTTATAATAGAGGTGTTCATAATGTTAATGTTTTAGAAAATACGATATTACACAAAATAGTTGGTGTAAATAAATTATACGTAAACAGTTATCATCACCAAGCTATAAAAAATTTAGCACCAGGATTAATTGCAAATGCAATATCCGAAGATGGATTGATAGAGGCAGTTAGTATGCCAAACAAAAAATTTGTTATGGCAGTTCAATGGCATCCAGAATTTTTGTGGAAAGATAGTGAGGAAAATAATTTAATAATTGATGAATTTATAAAAAGTATTTAGGATAGAAGGAAAGGGGAAAAATAATGAAAGAGGTATTATTATGAAAATTATAATTTCACCAGCAAAGAAAATGAATATAGATGATGATATTTTTGAGTGTAGAAGTGAGCCTGTATTTTTAAATAAAGCAGAAGAACTAATGAATTATTTAAAAGGTTTATCATATGAAGAATGTAAAACTATGTGGAAATGTAGCGATAAACTAGCTCAATTAAATTACGACAGAGTTTTAGATATGGATTTAAATTATAGATTAACTCCAGCAATATTTTCATATGAAGGTATTCAATATCAATATATGGGACCAAGTGTACTCAGCCAAGATGCAATTGAATACCTGCAATCTAACTTAAGAATATTATCAGGATTTTATGGCATCTTAAAACCATTAGACGGTATTGTTCCATATAGACTTGAGATGCAGGCAAAACTTATAAATCATAAAAATAAAGATCTATACGAATTTTGGTCAGATAATATAGCAAACAATTTATTTGAAGAAGATGATGTAATAATTAATTTAGCATCAAAAGAATATAGTAAATGCGTAAGTAAATATATAAAAAATCAACCAAATATAAAATTCATCACATGTGTATTTGGAGAATTAAAAGGCGAAAAAATAATAGAAAAGGGCACACTTGCAAAAATGGCGAGAGGTGAAATGGTTAGATATTTAGCTGAAAATAATATATCCACTTTAGATGGATTAAAAAGCTTTAACAAATTGGGCTATAAGTATAGTGAAGAAGAGTCTAATAACGATACATATATATTTATAAAATCCATATAATTAAATGACAATAACAGGAATAATATTGATTTTTTACTAATATTATATATAAATAATTGACAGATTTTATTGGGATATTTTATAATAAAGAAGTTCTAAATAATTAAACGGATTAAAACTAAATAACTCCTATGAGGGAGTAGTTTGCGGCTAAGCCGTTGTAATGTCGACATAATGATTGCAAAATCCGGTATTACATTAAAAAGCGAGACTCATGGATAATAAAGTGTTTTATTAAAAAACGCTTTATTGTCTATGGGTCTTTTTTAATTTTAAAGGAGGGAAAAATAATGGGATTATTGGAACTTTTTATACTAGCAGTAGGGTTATCGATGGATGCTTTTGCTGTATCAATTTGTAAAGGTCTTGCTTTACCAAAAATAAACTTAAAATCAGCAGGAATAGTTGGGTTATGGTTTGGAGCATTCCAGGCATTAATGCCGCTAATTGGCTATCTACTTGGAGTAAATTTCAGAGAGTATATAGTTAGCGTGGACCATTGGATAGCATTTATATTACTAGCTTTAATTGGAGGTAATATGATTAAAGAGGCATTAACTGAAGATGATGAGGAAGAAGAAACAGAAATAAGAAACTTAAAACGTAATGCAGAAGAACAATGTAATATATCATATTCTGCTAATTCATGTTCAATATCACCAACAGGTCAAGTTGCATTAAGTAGAGAAAAAGACAGTGTAATGAAAGATATTCTAGGATTTAAAACAATGTTTTTACTTGCAATTGCAACAAGTATAGATGCATTAGCTATGGGTGTAACATTTGCATTTTTAAATGTAAAAATAGTACCAGCAATATCTTTTATAGGTATAGTGACATTTACCTGTTCAGCAATAGGCGTAAAAATCGGAAATGTATTCGGTCTTAAGTATAAGTCAAAAGCTGAAATTGTCGGAGGTGTAATACTTATATTATTAGGATGTAAGATATTAGTTGAACACTTAGGAATTATATAATTGTTAGGAGTTGGGTATTTATTATATCTAACTTCCTATTTTTTAAAATAAAATCAAGTTTTTATAGGATAAACAAACTCAAATGTCAAATTAATAATATATAAAATGTATTATTTTAGGAGAGAAATTTATATGAATTATTGTGAGAAAATCAAAAAATCTATGATTGAAGGTGACGATGACTCAGTTGTAAAGTATATAAAGAAATCTCTTTTAGTAGGATATAATCCAAAATACATATTAAAAAATATTTTAATGGATGCATTAACCTTAATTGCAAAGAAAGAAGAAAAAAATGAGTGTCTTATACCAGAAGTATTACTAGCTATGAATTCATTTAAATCTGGTTACAAAATAATAGAACCCTATTTGAAAGAGAAAGACAAAGATTATGACATAGTGATAGTTATGGGGACTGTATATGGAGATATACATGATTTAGGCAAGAACGTGATAAAGATATTTTTAGAAACGTTAGATGTTAGAATAGTGGACTTAGGTACAAATGTACCTGCTGAAAAATTTGTAGATACAATTGAAGATAATAACGCAAATATTCTTATGATGTCGTCATTATTGA
The DNA here is from genome assembly GCF_902468165.1 of uncultured Intestinibacter sp. NCBI lineage: Bacteria > Bacillati > Bacillota > Clostridia > Peptostreptococcales > Peptostreptococcaceae > Intestinibacter > uncultured Intestinibacter sp. The sequence goes on along the minus strand of NZ_CABQXJ010000005.1, from coordinate 56,381 downwards.
CAACGACAATGGGAGAAATGAAAACAGTTATGAATTTATTAGAAGAAAGAAAACTAAGAAAAAAAGTACATGTATTTATTGGTGGAGCATCAGTAGGTGAGGCATTTAGAGAAAAGATAGGTGCAGATTGTTATACAGATAGCGTTGTAGATCTTATAGACTATTTAAAAAAGAATATGGATAAAATAAAAGAAAACTCTTAAATAAAGGTGGGTATTTAGGAGTTTTTTTATTTGAAAAAATAAGCATGCCATAAATTTATACGACATGCTTATTAAAGAATAAATATATATTAATTTGAATAGTGTTTGTAAATTTAGCTTACTATTTTATAGTAACTTCTAGCTGTAATTCTATAAACTATAGCATAAAAGACTGCGAATAGTAAGAAGCCTCCACAAGTAGCTATGGCATATAATTTTATATTTGTAAGATTTAATATAACTAGTATCTTAGTTATAAAAGGAAATGCAAAGGATACATGAATTCCTGCGACAATAAGTGGCAAGAAGAAAACTGTAAGCACTTGAGAATGTATTGATTGTTTGATTTCCTTATTACTTATACCTACTTTTTGCATTATTGCAAAACGCTCTTTATCATCATATCCTTCAGATGTTTGTTTATAATACATAATTAATATTGTAGCCATTGTAAACAGTATTCCTAAGAATACACCTATAAATAATAGTCCACCATTAAGACCAATAAGGTCATATTTAGAACTTTCACGGCAATCTATTTTACCATTATAAACATATTTATTTGTGTCTTCTGGATAAGAACTCATAGTTTCTAATTCATCATAGAACTTATCATTTATTTTTAATACAGTATTTGCATCTGTATCTACATTGAAGAAATAGAAATATTGAATATCTGATGCCATTTTACCGTATTCTTTTTTCTGTAATTTATATAGATTATTTAAAATATCCATATCCTTAACTACAACAACATGATTTTTTGCAACATTGGCAGCTACATATTTATCTATAGGAAAATCTTCAAAATGACCTTTTATTTTAAAATTATAATCAAAGACTTTAAGTGTATCATAGTTATATTTATCTCTGTTAGAGGAGATAAATATTTCATTATCATCTAATTTTTTATTTGAGTTATATAATTTATTATAATCATCAAGAGTGATAAAAGATAAAGTACCTATATCATCAACACTATTAGAATACACAGGGTTAGCCTTATCTATTATATAAGAATTTTCTTTTTCTATACCAGCAAAGTTTAAAGTTGTATATTCCATTTCATCTATTGGCTTTTTATTAAAATCATCGAGTGTATTATTTATCCAAGTTTTTAGTTCTTTTATATCCTTGTCTGAGTGACTAGATGGTGAAAATTGAAATTCAGTTGGATAATAATTATTAATGATATCATTCATTCCGTACCATAAAGAGAATGTAGATGAAATCATTACTAAAACCATTGTAGATAGTATGCATATATTAGCAAGTCCTACTGCATTTTGTTTCATACGATATATCATACCTGATACTGATATAAAGTTTTTTGTTTTATAATAGTAATTTTTATTTTTACGTAGAGCTTTTAATAATACAATACTTCCAGCTGTAAATAAAAGATAAGTACCTATTATTACTAGTATTACAGCTACGAAAAATAAACTTAATGCAGCTATTGGATTAGTAGTTTTAACAGCTATATAATATCCTGATCCTAAACAGATAAATCCAAGTAAGGCAATTATCCATTTTGCTTTAGGTTCTTTTTCACCAACAGAACTTCCGTGTAATAATTCTATAGGTTTAGCAAGATGAATTTGTCTAATACTATTTAAGAATATAACAACAAATATTACTACAAATAATATAATTGTAGTTTTTAGTGATTGTGGTGATATATAAAATCCTAGTGGAACTTTTACTGTAAACATTGATAGTAAGATTAAAAGCATTAATTTATCAAATAAAATACCTACTAATATACCAAAAATTAAACTTACTAAACTTATAATAACTGTTTCACATAGTACAACTCTAGAAATATGCTTTTTCTCCATTCCTAAAATATTATAAAGTCCAAATTCTTTTTTTCTACGTTTCATAAGGAAGCTATTTGTATAAAATAAGAATATTGTTGCGAAAATTCCACATATAATTGTACCTAAAAATAATACTGTAACCATTGAGTCAGTTCCGCTGACTTTACTTAAATCAGGGTTGTTTGATAATGAGCAAATAATATAAAACATGCAGATTGTCATTATTGATGTAATCATATATGGTATATATGTTTTTGCATTTTTCTTTATGTTGGTAATTGCTAATTTAAAATAAAAGAATTTACTCATTTTTAACACCACCTGTAGCAATCATAGTTAATGTATCTGAAATTTTTTGATACATTTCTTGTTTTGTTGAAGAACCTCTATAAAGTTGGTGGAATACTTTACCGTCTTTTATAAATAGAACTCGTTTTGCAGTACTGGCAGCTTTTGTACTATGAGTTACCATTACTATTGTTTGACCATCTTCATTTATATCCTCGAATAATTGTAATAATTCGTCTGCAGAGTGAGAATCTAATGCACCAGTAGGCTCATCTGCTAAAATTAATTGAGGTTTAGTTATAAGCGCTCTTGCTATAGCAGCTCTTTGTTTTTGACCACCAGAAACCTCATAAGGAAATTTATCTAAAAGAGAGTTTATTCCTAATTTAATTGATAATGGTTGTAAAAGTGAATTCATTTCGTTGTATTTTTTACCTGATAAAACTAAAGGTAGAAAAATATTATCTTTTAGTGAAAATGTATCTAATAAATTGAAATCTTGGAATACAAATCCTAAATTATTGCGACGAAATGCTGAGATTTCTTTTTCTTTTATAGAAACTATATTTTTTCCATTTAGTAAAACTTCACCACTAGTTGGTTTATCTAGTGAAGCTAATATATTAAGTAAAGTGGTTTTACCAGAACCTGATTCACCCATTATAGCAACATATTCACCTTGTTCAACAGAGAAAGATACGTCTGATAAAGCTTGAACGTGGTTTGAACCAAAGCGTGTTGTATAAACTTTCTTTAAATTATTTACTTGCAACATTGCCATTTTAATGACCTCCATTTTATTTAAATTATAGTAATTTCTTATTTATGAGTTAATTATAACAAAATAGGGAAATGCAATACCATTTCTTTGGCTTACATTTCCCCGCATAACCTTACATTACTGTAATTTTAAATTTTAATATAGATAAATATTGAAAAATTAATAATCTCAATAAAAAATTATTCAATATTTATATCAATCATTGATAAATCAAGTATAACTTTAGTTTTTACCCCAACTTCAGATTCAATAGAAATTTTATGTGATAATTTATCTAGTATATTTTTGCATAGATAAAGACCAAGTCCGCTTGCTTTTTTGTTAGTTCTACCGTTATATCCAGTGAAGCCTTTATCGAATATTCTAGGTATATCTTCCTCTGAAATTCCGATTCCAGTATCTTCAATAACAAGTTTTTTATTTTCTAATGGATAAATAGAGACTGTACCTTTAGTTGTATATTTTATCGCATTAGAAAGTATTTGTTCTATTACGAATACAAGCCATTTTTCATCAGTTAAAACTGTATAATTTGTATTTTTGAAATTAAGTGCTATTTTCTTTCTTATAAAAAGAGGAGCATATTTTCTAATAGCTTGCTTTATAATATCGTCTAAATTATATTCTTTTATTACAAAATCATTTTCGGAACTACCAAGTCGAATATATGAAAGAACCATTTCTACATACTGTTCAATTTTAAATAATTCCGATGAAAGATCACTTGAAACTTCACATTCAGAAGTTTGTATTAATAATTTCATAGCAGAAATAGGTGTTTTGATTTGGTGAACCCACATTGTATAATAATCAATCATATCTTTTTGTGCATTATCAGATTTAGATATAAAGTTTTTATATTCATCATTTAAATTTAAGATTAAATTAGTATAATCATCTTCAATTAAATTTTTTGGAGTTGGTAAATTATTTAAAGAAATATAAATTTCATTTTGTAATTTATATAATGCTATATGTTTTTTATAGTAATTTATAAAATTTATACATATACAAATTAAGCCAATAAAGCAACATAAAAGAGAAGCATATATTACTGGTTCAGTAGATATATTATATAAAACGAATACTAAGGAAAATACTAATGTAAATAATATAAAAAGAAGAATAGGTTTTATATATTGCTTTATATATTTTGATATTATGTATGTAAATTTAATTTCATAATTATTCATAATAATTCTCCTTATTCAATAATATATCCGATTCCTTTTTTTGTTTTTATAAAATTAGAGAGACCAATTGACTCTAATTTTTTTCTTAGTCTAGTCACATTTACATTTAATGTATTTTCTTCAACATAGTTATCTGTTTCCCATAATTTGATCATAAGGTTATCTCTACTTACAGTTTTCCCTTTGTTTTCTAGTAGAGTTTGTAGTATTTTATACTCATTTTTTGTTAATTCCACTTTCTCATCATTATGAGAAATAGAGTTATCATTTATATTTAAAATTGCACCATTATGTTCTAGTAAGTTTGTCTGAGTAGAGAATGAATATGTACGTCTTAGTATAGCTTGTGTTTTTGCGATTAATACATGTAAATCAAATGGTTTTGATATAAAATCGTCACCACCCATATTCATTGCCATAACAATATTCATATTATCTGAGGCTGATGATATAAATACGATTGGAACTTTAGAAAGTTTTCTAATTTCGCTACACCAGTGATACCCATTGAAAAATGGAAGAGTGATATCTAATAAAACTAGTTGTGGGTTAAACTCCACAAATTCAGGGATTATATCTTGAAAATTAGTTACCTTTTTTGCTACAAAGCCCCAATTATTCATTTCTTTCTCAATAGATTTTGCAATAATCTCATCATCTTCAATAATTAAAATTTTATACATGTTGCCCTCCTTTAATATATTTTTTAAATAAACGTATATTTTAATTTATTGTAAATTTAATAATTTCTCGTGATAAAAATTATATATTTATTTTGACATTTTAACATAAAATCCTTGTAACTAAAATTAAAATAAAAGAAGGACAAGAAATTATGGAATAAATTTTATAAAGAAATAATATATTATAGTATGTTTTAAACATTTAAAAGGAAAGCGGATAGGGAGCGGGACTATCTTCTTTCTTTTATTTTTTTGTAATTTCGAGTATATATTTTTAAGTGATTAATTAAAAAAATATATATAGTAAATAAAGAATAAAATGTAATTTAAATAAAATTAAATAAAAAAGAAAAGTAAGGAAAATTGTAAAACTAAAACTAAAAAAATTTTAAAAGTTTTGAAGGGGATTTTATCAAAAGATAGAATTCTTATAATAAGATTATCTTCCTTAATATTTTCAATATACATTTCAATCTCAAATATTGATTAAAATTTAAATGTTTAACGATAAGTTATGCTTTTAAATTTCTTAGAAATTTTGATAAAATCGGATTGAGTAAATTTACAAGGTTCGAATTTTAGAAAAATTCTAGTTGGTGATATACACCAACTATTTTTTTTGTAAAAACCTAAAAACAAAAGAAAGTTACGCCTATTAAATAAAAAATAACTAAAAACGTATAAAAATTGTAAGTTTTTAGACTATAATATAGTATAGGAAGTTTATTTTAAAGGAGGCATGTTTTATGAATAAAGTGTCGTATCCAAGAAATAAGGTTTTAGGTGGTATTTGGGGATTAATAATCGGTGATGCTGTAGGAGTACCATATGAATTTACACCTAAAGAAAACATTCCAAACATAGATAAAATTGATATGGTAGCACCAGATTATTTTAGAAAGACGTATATTGATATACCTTTTGGTACATATTCAGATGATAGTGCACAATTTTTGTGCCTTATTGATAGTTATATAGAATGTGATGGATTTGATATCGACAATGCAGCAAAAAAACTTTTAGCATGGGTATCTCATGGTTTGTGGGCTGTTGATGGTGAAGTTTTTGATGTTGGAAGACAGACCTTACAGGCATTAACTGAGTATGCAAGAGGAACAAGTCCTAGATATTCAGGGCTATGTATACCTGAGGGAAAAGGAAATGGAGCTTTGATGAGGACTCTAGCTTTAGCACTTTTTGAAGAGGGAAGTGATGAACAGTTAGTTTTTGATTCTCATGAACAAGCAATGATTACACACGGAAATATATGTAATCATGTATGTTGTGCATTTTATAATTTAATCGCAAAATACTTGCTCGAGGGCATGGATTTTGAGGAAGCATATTCAGTAGGGATAAATTCTCTAAAGACAATATATAGTGACAATAAGAGTTATTTAGATGAATTTGAAAATAATATTTTACCCGACGGAATAATAGAAGAAAGAGGAACAGGATATGTTATTGACTGTCTAAAGAGTACTTTTAAGGTTATAAGAGAAAGCAACTCATATAAAGATGCTATAAAAAAGGCTATAGCTTTGGGCAATGATACTGATACAACGGCTGCTGTTGTAGGTGGACTTGCAGGAATTATATATGGATTTGATGATATACCAACTAATTGGTATGACCAACTTAGGGGAAAAGAAAAAATACTAGAATTAATGGATAAAATAAGTTTTGAGAATATCTAGATTTATATCTAGGTATTTTTTTGCACATATTTTATAAGTATAATAAAATTAGATCATTTCTTTTTTAAAATAAAAAAGACTGAAGATAAATTTGCATCTGCAATAAATCTACAGTCTAGAAAACTATTTAATTAAGAATTTTTTATAGACATTTCATCTATAAGTTCATCACTTAATGAAATTATTTTTTCAGATATTTTATTTCTTTGAACTTTTAAAATATGACTATATAATGGAAGAGCAAGAAGCATTCCGCAAAGACCAACTATTCCTATTATAATTCCCTGAATAAATTGACTATCTTTCCATACTAAAACGCAACATAATCCAAATCCAAATATTAAAGAACTAATTAAGCCGACTACAATTGATTGGATAGTTGCCTTTCTTGTGGCAGACTCATCAAGTTTACGTATTTTATCGAGTTTATTTTCTGTTTTAGGAAGATATTTAGTACGTATTTCTTCTATTTCTTTTTTTTGTTTTGCTGAATAACTATACACAAATTTTTCATCTTTACTCATATGTTTTCCCCCTTATATTTTTATATATTATAAATTTTATTTTTATTAAGATCTAACTTTACTGTGAAAGTTGTCCCTTTTCCTAATGTACTTTCTATATAAATGTCAGCATTCATAATATCTATAATTCGTTTAACTAATGCAAGACCTAACCCGTTTCCATTTGTAGCATGGGAAGTATCGCCTTGATAAAATTTTTCAAAAATATGTTTGCCGGTATCTTTGCTCATACCGCAACCATTATCACTAATTGATACAATTATAAAGTTATTTTCACTTTTCGCATTTATGCTTACCTCACCACTATCTTCAGTAAATTTAAATGCATTAGAATAGAGATTGTTCCAGATAATAGATGTAAGTTCCTTGTCGGCATTTAATATTAAATCTTCTTCAATATCTACATCTATATTTATATTTTTTTCTTCCCAAATACTTTCAAAACACAGTAAACACTCGATAAGTTGTTCACTTAAATTATATTCACTAGTTTCAAGAAATATTTTTTGATTTTCTAATTTATTAAGTTTTAAAATATTAGTAATTAAATTAGATAAATTTTGTGATGTTTCATAAATTGATTTTGAGTATTCTTTTCTTTCTAAATCTGTTGTACGCTCATCTTGCATTAAAGCAGAGTAATTTTGAATAATTGATAACGGTGTTTTAAGTTCGTGCGAAACATTAGATATAAAATCTGTACGGAGAGTTTCTATACTGCCTAATTCTTCTGCCATTTCGTTGAAGTTATCAATTATAATATCTAATTCATTTCTTTTTCCGAATGTATCCATTGGTTCAATTCTTACATTAAAATCGCCATTAATTATTTTTTTCGTAGCATTAAGAATTTGTTGAACAGGTTTTTCCACAACAAATCTATAATAAGCACCATGTATTAATGTGAAAATTAAACTGAGAAATAGTATATTGAAAAATGTAGGTGCAGCATTTTTTCTAAAATTGTATTTTTCTAAGTCAAATCCATTTAAAAATAAAAGGATGCTACATGTAATAACAAATGCAATCATAATAAAAAACAGTAGATACTTTCTAAAAGAAAAAAGAGAACTATGTACGGTATTTTTACACTTTTTCATATTAATTTAAGACAGCTTTATACCCAAGTCCATGAACAGTAACAATTTTAAACTCATCACATTTAGAAAATTTATCTCTAAGTTTTGTCATATAAACATCTACAGTTCTGTTACTAGATGTTGAATCTGCATCCCAAAACTCATTCATAATTTGAGCGCGTGTAAATGTTTTTTTAGGATAAGAAAGAAGTTTAAATAAAATATTAAATTCTCTCAATGTTAGTGGAATCTCTTCACCCTCAAATACAGCAGTCATTTCTTCGCTATTCATTACTAAATTACCAATTCTAAGTTCTTTGCTTGATTCTATTTTTGCCCTTCTAAGTAATGCATAAATTCTAACAAGTAATTCATCTAGCTCTACAGGTTTTACAAGATAGTCATCTATCTCTAAACTAAAACCGCGAAGTTTTGATTGTATATCATCTTTTGCTGTTAGAAATAAAAGTGGAATGTTTTTATCAATATCTCTAACTGATTTTGCAAATTCAAATCCATCAATACCTGGCATCATAATATCAGAAATAATTAGATCTATATGATTGTCATACATTACATCATATGCATCATTGGCATTTAAGCATCCAATAGCATTAAAGTTATTTTTTATTAAATAAGAACAAATAACATTATTCTGGTGTTTTTCATCATCAACTACAAGAATATTAATCATTAAAAATTACCCCCATTACAATAAGTATTTAGTTAAATATATTTTAATCTTATTGATTATTTTGAATTATAACATAGAGTTGTTAATGTTTTGTTAAAGTATAGAAGGATTTGTAATTTTATATAAATGTGATATTTAATATGAATTAATATTTCGTTAACATATTTTTAAAAACTTTTAAATAATGAAATTGGATAATATAGCTATAAAGTTGATAAAACAAAATAGAGGAGATGGATTAAATGTTAAATTTATTAAAAATAAAAGCAATAATATTAGAGGGTATTTATAAAAATGCAGAGGATTTAAAAAATGGTATGATGAATAATGAAAATAATATTAAACTTGACTACAGTATTATACATATGTACTTATAAACTACAATTAAAAAGGATGTATCGAAGTATAGAATTTATCTATTTTTCGATACATCTTTTTTAATTGCGCAAGTTTTTTTAGTTATGCTAAAATATTCTAGAGATTATTTAGAAATATATTAAATTTATAAGGGGAATTGAGGAGATAGATATGATAAAAATAATTGCTACTGATATGGATGGGACTCTTTTAGATAGCCAAAAAAATGTTCCGAAAGAGTTAGATTATGTGTTAGATAAATTGGATGAAAAGAAAGTACGATTTATTGTAGCTAGTGGGAGACAATATTATAATCTTGAAAAACAATTTAGAGATTATAAGCATGATTTAATTTATATAAGTGAAAATGGTGCAATGGTTTTTGATAAAGGGGAAATTGTATATTTAAGCGAAATTGATGGAGAAAAGTTAACTAAACCAGTTGAAATTGCTAGAAAAATACATGGTGCATCAATTATTTTATGCGGGGAAAAGAGTGCATATACTGAAAATAAGGGTGAATTTTTTATAAAAAATGCACGTCTTTACTATGAAAAATTACAAGTTGTAGATGATGTCTTAGATGTAGTTAAAGAAGGTAAAGATAAAATATGTAAAATAGCATTATTCCATGATGAAAGCTCTGAAAAATATTTATCTAAAGAATTTGATGAAGTAGAAAATGATTTTTTAATTTCAGTATCTGGTGAGTTATGGATGGATTTTATGAATGTTGGTGTAAATAAAGGTACAGCAATAGAGAGAATTCAAGAATACTATGATGTGACTTATGATGAAACAATGGCATTTGGAGATTATCTAAATGATTATGAGATGATGCAAAGTTGTAAATATAGCTATGCTATGGCAAATGCACATCCAAAATTAAAAGAAGTAAGTAATTATGAAGCTAAATCAAATGATGAAAATGGTGTTGTAGAAGTTATAAAAGAGTACTTTGAAATTTAATGATAAGTCAAAAGCATAATAAATTTTATATTGGTATATGAGGGTTAAGTATTAGTATAGGAAAATTAAATACATATTATAAATAGGGAATATAAACAGAAAGAGGAATTGAGATGAATAGAAAAAAAGTCTTAAAAAATATTGTTATAATAACATCTTTAGCATCGACATTGATGTTTGCAGGTATATCAAACATAAGTATAAGTTTTGCAGACGTTATAAAATTAGTTAATACAAGTGTATTAAATGTAAGAAGTGGGGCTGGAACTAATTATAGTAAGATAGGAAGTTTAACACAAGGAACAAAAGTAAATATAATATCAGAAAGTAATGGATGGAGTAAGATAAATTATAACGGAAAAATTGGATATATATCTAGCCAATATGTAAGCGAAGTATCATCAAATCCAGCTCCAGAAACGAATAAACCTAGTAATCCTACTCCAGATAATAATACATCAGGAAATACTATAAAAGAAGTAAATACAAATGTATTAAATGTAAGAAGTGGAGCGGGAACTAATTATAGTAAAATAGGAAGTTTAACACAGGGAACGAGAGTAAGTGTAATATCAGAAAGTAATGGATGGAGTAAGATAAATTATAACGGAAAAGTTGGATATGTATCTAGCCAATATTTAAGCAAAGTATCATCAAATCCTAAATCTGTAATACTTGATGTTCCACGTATAAGTCAATATCCAGATTTACCAATGGGTTGCGAAGCAACTTCACTAGCTCAACTTTTAAGATATAGAGGAATACCTGTAACAAAAACACAAATGGCAAAGGAAATGCCTCTGTCACCAAATAAAAATCCAAACTTAGGATTTGTTGGAAGTCAATACGAAAAACAGGAAGGCATATTCCAAACAATATATCCACCTGCACTAGAATCACTTGCAAAAAAATATAGACCAAATAGTGCAGATATTACAGGTGCAAGTGTAGAAGAGTTAGAGAAAGAATTAATAAAAGGAAATCCATCAATTGTATGGGTAACAGCATATTGCAGAAATCCAGAAATGGGTTATTGGTATGAAGGTACACCAGACCAACTATGGGTTGCTAAAAATCTTCATGTTACAACATTAACTGGATTTGATGAAGATTATTACTATTTAACTGATCCAGGTATAGGAAAATTAAAAATAAAAAAATCTCAATTTAAATATGTTTATGACACTATTGGTAAAAAAGCAGTAGTAGTTAGATAAAATTATAAAGAGGGCTGTCATACTATAAAATACTATAGGACAGCCCTTTTTGAAATTTATTTATTTGGACATAATAATTTAGAATAAATAGATTAGTTTTAATATGGATTTTAATATAGTATATTTGTGAAAGAGAGGAATATTGATGTTTATAGATAGTGAAGATATAAAAAGAGTAATTCCTGAAGTAATAAAAATCAGAAGACATATACATATGTATCCAGAAATTAGTGAGCATGAATACGAAACATCCAAATATATAAAAAAATGTTTAGAAGAAATAGGATTAGAAGCAAACTTTATTGGAGATACAGGAGTAGTATCAATGCTTATGAATAATCCAGAATTTCAAACTGTTGGATTGAGATCAGAAATGGATGCATTGCCAATAGAAGAAGAAACAAATTTAGAATTTAAATCTAAAAATAAAGGAGTTATGCATGCATGTAGCCATGATGGAATTGTAGCTACTGCATTAGGTGTGACAAAACTGCTTTATGAGCATAAAGATGAATTAAAATGCAATGTCAAATTTATTTTTGAGCCAGCAGAAGAAGTTGGAAGAGGGGCTAAAAAACTTATAAAAGAAAAAGTACTAGAAAATCCAACTGTAGATAAGATGGTGATTTTCCATTATGCAAATTCGGCACCTATAGGAATGGAGATTCAAAAGGGAGTTTCCACCGCAACCCTAGGAAGAGTCAGTATTGAGATAATAGGAAAATCATCACACTGGGGTGAGCCAGAAAAAGGGATAAATGCAATATCTGTAGCTGCAAAAGTCATAGACGCTATAGACAAAATAAATGAAGATTTAAAAGAAAAAATACAGTTTGTACTTGGAATGGGAATTATAAATGGTGGAGTAAAAAATAACATAATGGCTGAAAATGTGAAACTAGAAGGAACTATTAGAACATTTTGCGAAGAAAATCTTGAATATGTTTTAACATACCTCCAAGACAGAATGAAAGAAATTGAAGAAGAAACAAAAGCAACAATTAAAGCAACATTAACTTCACACCTTCCTGCATTAATCAACAATCCTGATTTAGTAAAAATGGGTAGCAAAGTTGGAAAAGAAGTATTTGGAGACAAGTTTGTTTTAGGAGAAAAGCCATTTTTAGCAGGAGATAATGCAGCTTATTATTTTAGATTAGTGCCTGGCGTGAGGATGGTATTCTTTGCAGAAAAAGAAAATGAAGAAAATTATCCACTTCATAATGGCAAATTTGATTTTAATGAAGATATTTTTCCATATGCAGTATGCGCACTTTATAATGTAATTTCAACTATAGAATAAATTAAACTTAATTAATAAACTATGCCTTTTTGATTTTTATATTAAAAAGGCATTTTTATACGGTTAAAAACAAATTTTTATTGATATAATTCATATTAAAGAGAGAATATGTCTAATATATTGTTAATATAGATTTTTTAGCATATTAATATAGTTTAAAACCAAATAATTTAACTGTAACTTTCTTGTTTAATAGGAAATTTTATTATATACTTGTTTAAGGAAATTTATGCAATTTAATTATAAATAATAGTGAATAGGTGATAAAAATGGCAAACGTACAGGATATTGTTTTTATATTGATGCAGGGCTTTTCTGGGGCTGTTGCAGGATATATAACTAATAAATATGCGGTTAACATGATTTTTAAAGAGTATACTCCTTTAAAAATTGGAGGAGCAGTTAAAAAAAATAAAGTGAAATTTATAGAAGAAGTAAGTGAATTAGTAGAAAGAGATATCGTAAACTCAGAAACTTTGATTGGGTCTATTGAAAGCAAAGACTTTTCAAATGTTATCGATGCAGCATGTATTGATTTTGTTACTAATTCATTAAATGATGTCTTTGATGGTGTAAAGTTAAAAGACATTCCTAAAATAAGTTCTAGTTCACAACAATGTGTAACATTTATTGAACAAAATTTACAAGAAGAATTACCAAAATTAATAGATAATATGTCTAATAAAATAGACATAAAGAAATTAATTCAAAAAGATCAGTTAGATAATATAAGTGAAAAAATAGTAAAATTAATCATAGAAGTACTAGAAACAGATGAAAAATTAGAAGAATTTTTATCATGTGTATATGATGAAAATAAAAATGAAGTTTTAGCAGATTTTTTAAGTGAAGGAGCTAAAATAAAGTTAATTCAAGGAATAACAACAATTATAAATCAGTCTATTGAAAATATAATTGATGATAAAGAAAAATGTTTAGAATTAATAGAAAAAATATATGCTCTATTAGACTTAAAATCTGTAATATCTAAATTAGAAGAGAATTTAAATCAAAAAACTTTAGAAGATATAGCTGGAGAAGAAGGCTTAAACAATATAAGCAATCTACTATTTGAAAATATAAAAGAATTAATAAACGAAGATACAAATAGAGATAAAGTAAAACAAATTGTATCTGAATTATTGGCTATAGCTAAAGATATGGATGTAACTTTATTTGAAATACTTCCAGAAGAATTAGCAAATTCAATAGTAAGTTATATTAGATTTATTATTCCAGATATCGCTCCACATATATCAAACTGGTTATATGAAAATAAAGAAAAGATAGACTTTATAATAAATACATCAGTTAATGAAACTGTGAATGATGCAGAAGATCCATCATTCAGAGGTATAGTAGACAAATTTGGAAGTATGTTATCGACAATCTCTCAAACATTGAAAATTGTTGATAGAGCTGCAAATATGGTTGATAATTATGACTTATCACCTGAAGATAGCCAAAAAATATACTTAGCTATATCAAAATTCTTTGATGAAACAAGTATCGGACATATAGTTGAACTATTAGAAGATAAATTAAATTTAAGTGATGATGATATTTGTGAAAAGTTATTAAATTTATTTAATGATAAAGGAAATGTCTTAACTAAAAAGATAGTATTTAACTATAAAGATAAGACAATATCAAATTTTGTAAACCTAGATTTAGACAAAATATTTAAATCAAGCATTACACCTTTAATTTATAACTTTATTAAATCTAAAAAAGATAATATAGAAAAAATAGTATCAAATTTAGTAGAAGAAAAAACTAATAAGGTACTATCTAATAAAATAGAAAATTTAATTTCAAAAGAAAAAGTTAGAGTACTATCTGAAAAATTACCTAAATTAATTGCAAAATATCTAGGTAATAACAAAAAAATATGCAAATTATATATAGAAAAAATAGTATCTTCATCTTTAGATAATATAGACTTTGAAAATATAATAATAGAAAATAAAGAATCGATAATTTTATTAGCATGTAATAAATTTAATGATTTAGAAAAAACAGTTATAGAACAATTAAAAAATAAAGAAGTAAAAGATATTTTAGGCTTAATTAAAGATAAAGAAGGATTTAGTTTATCATTAAGTCAAAAACTTCATAAAGGTCTTGTTAATAATGTAGAAAAAGTAATAGATAATAACGTAAAAAGAGTAATCTACAACAACTTAATAAAATTAGATGAAGATGAAATTTGTAATATAGCACAAAGTTTTATGGGTAAACAGCTTAAACCATTATCTTATTTTGGAGCTTTATTAGGAACTGTAGCAGGGTTAATATTTGCATTTGGAATAAATGGAACAATAAATAATCTAGGTTTCTATAACAGATATCAAACTACAATAATGGCGTGTGTTCTTATGGGATTAGTAGGAATACTTACAAATGTAATCGCATTATGGATGATATTCCACCCATATGAAAAAAATAAATTTGTTGCAAAAATACCTCTATTTAAAGTATTTTCACAAGGGTATATACCTGCGCACAAAGAAGGCTTTGCAAATGGTATGGCATACTTTATAGATAATGAACTTTTAAAAGGTAAGAGGGTAGAAAGTTTATTTAATAGCAAAAAAGATAAATTTTCACAAAGTATCTTTAACTTTGTATCTAAAAACAATTTTAAAATGTTAGTAGATATAGCTAGTGAAAAGAAAAATCAAATAAGCAAATTCTTATATAAATTTATTATAGATAAATGCAAACAAAACAAAACAAAAATTGCCCAAGCTTTATCTAATACAGCAGAAAATGTAACTTTAGATGAAGTATTAACTAAGAAAAAGGCTATTAGTGTATCAGAAAACTTCTTATCAAATTTAGATAAATTAGATGATGCAGTAATAAAATTTGCACAAGAAAAAATTGATAGACAAAAAACAATAAATAACTTATTGCCAGAAGCAGTAGTTCAATCTATAAATAATGGAGTAAATGAAGCTATAGACAATAGTATAAAAACTTCTGTAGATAAAATACTTAAAGAAGAGTTAGTAAAATCATTAATTTTAAATAATGAAGGAATTTATAATGATTTTAAATCAAAAACACTTTATGATGTTATTGGAAGTGAAAAATTATCTAAATTAGAATCAATGGTTGATAAAGATTTAAATAATTATATAGTTATAAATTTACCAACATTATTAGAAAAATCAATAGATGAATTATTACAAAGTGAACTTCATGAAGAGAAAACAATTGGTGAGCTTTTTGGTGGAAGTATAAGAATAACTTTAGATAAAAATTTATACTCAATAACAGCGGCTTTATTAGGAAAAGTAAATAATTATGCCCAAGAAAACAAAGAACAAGTCGTTAATATGGTTATTAATATGGTGAGAAAACAACTTAATTTCTTCGTAAAAATGGCTTATGACTTTATGAATGGAGATAGACTTGTAAGTCTTGTTGTTATAAACATCATAGAGACAAAATTAGAAGACTTTATAAACGATACTATGTATTCTACAATAAAAACAACTTCTATATGTCTAAAATCAGCTATATACCCAACTACAATACAACATGTTGGCTTTGTAGCAGAAGATGTAAATACAAAATTAATAGCAAGTACACTTGCTGAAGACATAAAACAAAATGAAATAATATTTAACAATGTTGATGACTTAGCTTTAGTTACAATTGATAAAGCGAAAGAAATAAAATTATCAGATATATTTAAAGACACAAATATAGAAAATATAGAAAATCTATACAAAGTGTTTGAGGGAGAAATTGCTCAAACTTTAAGCCTAGTAAATGATAATTATAACAATAACATAGAGAATATAAATAAATTTATAAATGATTATATTAATCAAAATATAATAGTAAAAATATTAGATGAAAAACTATCGAATATAATAGATATAGATGAAACTCTAGAATTTACGATTAAATCTATACTAGAAAAATTAAATAAAAATATTGAATCTAAAGAATTAATATTAAAATCTATTAAAATAGCTTATGAAAATAACATAGTAGGTATGAAATTAAATAATTTATTAGAACAAAATATTTTACTTTCAGAGATAGAATCATATTTAGATAAACTATTTAATGACTTAGATTTCAATGAAAATAATCAATATATAGTAGATAAAATAGTATTTAACTGTATAGAAAGTGAATTTAAATTTATTGATAAAGATACAAAAGATTACATTGTAAAATGCATAGTAGATGCATTACTTATTACAGGTATTGGATTTACTGTTGATGCTATGAAAGCACTTAAACTTAAAGAAATAACTACAGAACAAGTAGAAATTATGGACCCAAGAGAAATTCATATGCTATTTAAAGCATTTGCTGGTGACTTCTTCATTAAACTATACTTATATGGTTCAATGGGAGCAGTATTTGGTATAAATATGTACTTGTCAATTCTTTTAGGAATAGTGGACTGGTTCTATAGCAAAAAAGTAGATGAATTTGAAATTAGTACCGATAATATATTTAAGGAATAAAATAAAAAAAACTCCTCACTCTATAAATAAATAGAGGAGGAGTTTTTTTATGAAAAAATCAACAGCAATCATAATTTTAATTATAGGAATTTTAATAATATCTATGTGTAATTTTGATGAGGTAAAAGAGGCGTTTGAATTAAATATTATAACTACAACTATACAATCAAAATTAATAAATAAAGACAATAAATATATAAAGGCAGACTTGAAAATACCACAGTTAACTATGGGAAATAAGAGTATTGAAAATAATCTAAATAAAAAATTTGAAACAGATATAATGAGTTTTTATAATAACTCATACAAAGAAGCACAATCTTTTTTTGATGATTTTCCCGAAGCAGAAAATAAATTTATTGTAAGCTCTGATTATGAAGTTAAAAAAAGTAATGACGATATATTGAGTATACTTATTAAATATTATAAATATAGCGGTGGAGCACATGGAATTTATGAATATGTACCATACAATATAGATTTAACATCTGGAAATACATTTGTATTAAATGATATTTTTACTCAAAATTCAAATTATGAGCAAGTTATAAATGATGAAATAAAATCTCAGATAAAAACTTTAAATAAAGAGCAAGGCCTTCCTGAAGATAGCACACAATTATATGCTTTCAATAAAATAAAAAATAATCAAAAATTTTATATAAAGGATGATTCAATTGTTATATTTTTTGATTTATATGAAATAGCTCCTTATGTAGCAGGTGTGCCAGAATTTATTATAAAAAAAGAGCTTATAAATACCTTGCTAATTCCTAAATACAAAGAAATAATTTTTTATAGTTCTAAAGCTACCACAGTTTAATATTTTATATAAAAAAGTATCTTAGCTATATATAATGTGCCAAGATACTTTTATTTTTAGATTATAGGATGTAATGAAGCAATTTTTGTAACTGCAACATAAACTCTAGAAATTTCATACCAAGTTTTAAAGTCTACTACACCAGTTTGTGGTAATCCGAATATCTTTTGGAATGTTCTAACTGCTTCAGCAGTAGACGGACCATATATTCCATCTTCAGCGACCTTTGGAATAGCTGGGTAAGAGTTAGATATTGCGTTTAATTGATTTTGGATAGTTCTAACAGGAGTTCCTTTAGAACCAATTTCTAATGTTGTTCCAAGAAAAGAAACTGGAACTCCAGATACAATTTGTGCTTCTGCAAACAATATATTATCTCCATAAAAATATTTAAGAATCTCCTCATAATTATATCCTTGATCACCTAAACTCTTACTTCCCCATTGAGTCATTTGGTCAGGACATTGTGTTTTTTGACCATCACAATATTGTGCTAAAAGTGGCTGTCTTGCTGTAGGAGGTCTTTTTATAAATGTATTAAAAACTGTATCTACTACAACTGATATTTCATCAAAAATATTTCTGTTATGAATATACTTGTGGTCATAATTAGTAGTAGATGTAATTGTGAAGTTGTATCCTTGGTTTCTATACCACTCTGTAAAAACTCTATTTAAAGTAAATGATATAATTGCTATTACATTTGCATAAATTGTTTGTTCAGGCCATGTTGGATATATTTCGGATGATGCTACATTTTTTATATAAGTCTTAAATGGAACCCAGTAATTTTCAGCGGAAGAGTCAGATGGCAATCCGTCATGAACAACTATAAATTCTGGAACAACTGGATTATCTAATACAACAAATCCTGTTGGTGCAGGAATTGGTTTTAAGCTGTCTTCAGGTATTTTTGGTGGATAATCTCCCCATAAAGTATGTGGTCCTATATCATAAGTGATTTCATTTTGTCTTCTATAAGATCGTCTACTTCTTTGTTTTGGTGTCATCGGAATAGGTTGTCTAGCAGTTACTATAGGCAAAAGTTGTGTACCATCTATAATTATTGTTTCATATCCATCTTTTATAGCTTCGACTATATAGTCAGCATAAGGCTTTGTAGTAGAAGTTGGATCTAATGAATAATCAACATCTGGTGCAGATAAAGGAATATTTACAATTTGACCAGACTCATTAGTTTTTAAGTTTTGATATATAGCAGAAGATGTTGAACCATCTGCATTTTGTCCATAAATATTTATAGTAACATCTTGTATCGGCGCATTAGTCGTTGAATCTACAACGCTTATTGTTAAGAAACCGTCTTGCATTTAATCACCTTCTTTTCTTTTATAACACATAATATAATTTTAGTACCTACCAAGTTACATACTAAAATTGTATTATTATTAACTATATGCAATTTAATAATAACTGTTGAGAAAAAGTAAAAAATTATTGATAATTCTATTATTTATTTTATGAATAGAGCTAGTCTTTTGTGAAAAGATATTTTATAAGAGCAATAACAGAATAAAAGAGAGGAGAAAATATATTTTTATATGTTGGCTTTTTTAATTACATTTCTACCGATAATTAGCTTTATATTATGGGTTTATTATAAAGATAAATATAACAGGGAAAATATTTCTATACTTTTAAAATATTTTATTCTAGGTATAATTCTTAGCTTTTTTGCAATAATAATCGAAAAATTTTTGATAGATAGAAATATATTTGAGGATGATACAAATTTGATATATACTGCATTTGTAATAGCAGGATGTACGGAAGAAATATTAAAAGGTTTAGTACTTTATATTTTTTCAAAAAAAGAAGATTCATATGATGAAAAATTAGATGGAATAATGTATTCTGTTTTTTTATCACTAGGATTTGCAACTGTCGAAAATTTAATTCATATTAATTATGATTCCAAAATGATATTTCAAGTAGCATTTATTAGAGCTATAATATCAATACCAGCTCATATTATGTTTGCAATTACCATGGGATATTATATTTCAAAATATAAATTTGAAAAAAATATAGCTAAAAAAAGACAGAACTTAATTCTAGCTTTTTTAATACCTATATTACTTCATGGTACTTTTGATTTTATATTGATGATACAGTATAAATGGATTATTATAGTTTTTATAATATATATTATAATTTTAGCAACAATTAATTTAAATAAATTTAATAAATATATGTTATATTCAAAAAAGAGATTTTTTGATAGACTAAAACATGGAAAGAAATAAATATGACAGAGAGGAAAAAATTTTGATTAGTTTACCAGAAAGATTTTTAGAAGATGTAAAAGTAATACTAGAAGATGAGTATGAACAATTTATAAATAGTTATAATGAAAAAAAGACAACAGGTATTAGATTAAATACAATGAAAATGACAAAGGATAAGTTTGAGGAATTAAATTTATTTAAGTTAGATCAAATTCCTTGGACAAATGAAGGGTTTTACTATGATGAAACAGAGTGTAAACCAGGTAAAAATCCACTTCATGAGGCAGGAGCTTATTATCTTCAAGAGCCATCTGCAATGAGTGTAGTGCCTAAATTAGATATACAAAAAGGTGATAAAGTACTAGATATGTGTGCAGCACCAGGAGGAAAATCAACATATATATTATCTAAATTAGACGATACAGGACTTTTAGTCTCAAACGAAATAAATCCTATAAGAATTAAGGCATTAGGTGAAAATCTTGAGAGATTTGGTGCTAGAAATTGTATAATAACAAATACCGATTCAGCTCACCTTAGAAAAGTATTTACAGGTTATTTTGATAAAATAGTAATAGATGCACCTTGTTCTGGAGAAGGAATGTTTAGAAAAGATCCAGTTGCAATAGAAGACTGGACTTATAGCAAAGTTTTAGAGTGTCAATCTATCCAAAAAGAAATTATAAGAGATGGATATAAAATGCTTAAAAAAGGCGGAACACTTGTTTACTCAACATGCACATTCTCAAGAGAAGAAAATGAAGATGTTATAGAAGAATTTATAGCAGAACATGAGGGCGCAGTATTAATAGAAATGGAAAGATTATGGCCTCATAAAGTAAAAGGTGAAGGTCACTTTGTAGCTAAAATTCAAAAATTAGATGATGAAGACTGTAGAGTCAAAGAAATGAAAATAAAAAAATTAAATAATGAGATAAAAGAATACAGAAACTTTGAGAAAAAACATCTTAATATAAATGTAGACAACAAATTTATGTTAAGAGGGGACAACTTATACTTATTACCTGATGAATGTCCAAATGTAGATAAACTTAAAGTATTAAGATATGGTTTACACCTAGGAGTATTAAAGAAAAATAGATTTGAACCATCACATGCATTATCACATTATTTAAAAACAGAACAAATAAAACATACAGAAAATATATCTTTAAATGATGAAACTATATTTGATTACCTAAGAGGAAATGTAATAAATACAGGGGAAAGTCGTGGATGGGTAGTTGTAACTGTAGAAGAAATTCCTATTGGATGGGGAAAAGAATCTAACGGTGTACTAAAAAATCATTACCCAAAAGGATTAAGAATAAATTATTAAAAATTTATATTAACAGTTTATTGCACTAAGTAATTATTATAAACCTAAATGGTCAAATAAAGGAAAATAACCCTTTTTATTGAATATAATATATATTTCAATCTAATTAGTGCAGAGAGGAGAGAATATAATGGGAAAGAAAGAAGTAAATCAAACACAAAGTGTAAAAAACAGCATAATTGAATGGGTAAAAGTTTTTGGACTAGCTATTGTATTAGCATTTGTAATAACTTTATTCATAAAACCAACACTAGTTAGTGGAGATTCAATGCTTCCAACTCTTCACGAAAATGACTATCTTATAATAAATAAAATTGGATATAAAATAGGGGAACCTAAAAATGGAGATGTTATAGTTTTTAAATCTGACTTAGAAAAAAATGATGGCACAACCAAAGATTTAGTAAAAAGAATAATTGGTGTTGCAGGAGACAAAGTTGTAATTAAAGACGGCAAAGTTTATTTAAACGATAAGTTACTTGATGAAACTTATTTAAGCGAAGGTATGGATACTACTGGAGATGTAGATATAGTAGTTCCCGAAGGAAAACTCTTTGTATTAGGAGATAACAGAGAAGTTAGTTTAGATAGTAGATACGAACAAGTTGGACTAGTTGATGTAAATGATGTAGAAGGAAAAGTTTTAGTTAGACTATATCCTTTCAATGATATTAGTCTAATTAAATAGTTTATTTAATATATTTTTAAAGATTAATTAGGTACAAATATATATAACCAATAATAAAATAAATAAAAGGGGAAACATATTTTAATTTATAATATTTAAATAGATTTTCTTAGAAGAGGGGTACAACTATGATTAATTTAAATATTAATGGAAATGTAAAAACATACACTGTAAAAAATAATGAACAAGGAATTAAACTATCTGATATAGCGAAAGATGTAGAACAAGATTATTCAGGTTATATATCACTAGCTGTAGTAAATAATGAATTAAAGGAATTGAATACTTATATTAAAGAAGATAGTGATATACAATTCTTAGATACTAAAAATCCAGATGGACTTAGAGTATATACTAGAACGTTGAATCTTGTCTTTATTATGGCATGTAAATGTCTGTTTAAAGATAGTAGAGTAGTAATAGAACATTCATTATCTAATGGAGTTTATTGTGAGATACATCTTGATAGAGCTATTACTAAAGACGACATAGCAAATATTAAAGAAAAAATGGATAAAATAATATCTAATGATTATGAAATAAATAAAACTGTATATAGCAAAGAAGAGGCAATAAAAATATTTGAATCTGTTGGTTTGAATGAAAAGGCCGAATTAATCAAGTATAAAGATGGAGATACTGTAAAAATATATAAATGTAATAACTATATTGATCATTTTTATGGATATCTTATGCCTTCAACTGGATATATAAAAAGTTATGATTTATTCAAATATAAAAATGGAGTAATATTAATGGCTGCTAGCGAAGATGATAAACACATCCCTAAAAAGTTTATACCACAACCAAAGCTTGCAAGTATTTATAAAGAAGCAGAGCGTTGGTCAGATTTAATGGGTGTAGACAAGGTATTAACTCTAAATAAAATAATAGAATCAGGAAAATATGGTGAGATAATAAGAATTGTAGAAGCATTACATGAGAAAAAGATTGGACAGATTGCTGATATAATAAACGAAGAAAACAAAAGAATAATTTTGATTGCAGCACCGTCTTCATCAGGAAAAACAAGTTTTGCGACAAGGTTATCTATTCATCTAAAAGTTAATAACCTAAATCCTATATCTATCTCATTAGATAATTATTTTATAGATAGAGATAAAACTCCATTAGATGAGTTTGGACATTTAGATTATGAATCTATACGTGCGATAGATTTAAAAAGATTCAATAAAGATTTAAATGATTTATTAGAAGGAAAAGAAGTTCAACTTCCTAGATATAACTTTATAACAGGAAAAAGTGAACCAGGCGAAATTCTACAAATAGATGAAAATCAGCCGATAATATTAGAAGGTATAC
This sequence comes from uncultured Intestinibacter sp., assembly GCF_902468165.1. Classification (NCBI taxonomy): domain Bacteria; kingdom Bacillati; phylum Bacillota; class Clostridia; order Peptostreptococcales; family Peptostreptococcaceae; genus Intestinibacter; species uncultured Intestinibacter sp. The sequence continues at coordinate 32,652 of NZ_CABQXJ010000005.1, read as the reverse complement.
ATGGTTTAAATCCAATGTTAACAGCGTCAATACCTGATAATGAAAAATTCAAAATTTATTTAAGTGCATTGACTCAATTAAATTTAGATGACCACAATAGAATACCAACTACTGATTTAAGATTAATCAGAAGAATAGTTAGGGACAATCAATTTAGAGGTCATACTGCTGAGATGACTATAAAGGGATGGCCATCTGTAAGACGAGGAGAAGAAAAAAATATCTTCCCTTATCAAGAGCAAGCTGATGTAATGTTTAATACTGCTTGTGTATATGAATTATCATTATTAAAAGCATACGCAAAACCATTATTAGAACAAATTGATAAAACAAGTGAGGCATATATCGAAGCGAAGAGACTTCTAAAATTGCTACAATACTTTGTGGAATTAGATGACTTATCTGATATACCACCAACAGCAATAATTAGAGAATTTATTGGTGGAAGTAAAATCGTACACTAAGTTTATAAAAATATATAAAACAAATAAAAAGTAAGAATCAATTATAATAAAATTTGATTCTTATTTTTTTATAATAAATTTGATATAGAAAAAATATTTTTTATACACTAAGTATTTGAGTTGAAATTTAGATTCAAATCATGTACTATAGTAATATCTAATGTTTAGATTATTCAAACAATTTGAAATCTGAACTTAAATTGTTGGTAAAAAATTAGAAAGAATACATGAATACATTGCCAATATATGTATTAGGTTTTTTTGACAATTATATATATTTAATATATAATTATTTTTATATTAAGTAAGTTAAGTGACTTTTTTGGGGGTAAGAAAAATGAAGGATTTGTTAGTATTGCGAGACCTAGAGTGTGTTAAAGCTATTGCACACCCAAGAAGAATAGACATACTGAATGCTTTTGATAAAGAACCATTATCGGCAAAGCAATTATCAGAGATGTTAGACGAACCACATGCTAAGATAAACTATCATATTAAAACATTATACAATGTAGGAATATTAGAATTGGTTGAGGAAAAAATAAAATCTGGTATAGTTGAAAAATATTACTACCCAACAGCTAATAATGTTGTTATGAGTAGAAAAATAATTGATTATACTCTAGATCCTGCAAGTAAAGATGGGGCTGTATCTATTTCTGATTTTGAAGATACAATAGAGCATTTTTATAATGCTGTTGAAAAAGGGGCATTAAAATTAGATAGTGTTTTAGAATACAGAGATATAAAATTATCAGATTCTGAAATTATTGAATTAAAAAATACGATTAATAATAAGGTTTCAGAAATTTTAGCAAATAGAAAAGAAAATGACGAAGTTAAAAAACATGATCTAATGATGGTAGCAATACCTGCAGATCTTGATAATGAAATTGCAGAATAAGTATCAACTATGTTGGTACTTTTTTTAGTTAATTTAAAAATCATAGTAATGTTTATACTAGCATTTTAATTATGGTTTTATTAAAAAATATATTAATAAGGTGTATTTTAGAAAGGAAATTTGTTTATGAGATATTTTGGGAAGACAGGGATGAAGATAAAACGAGTTGGATTTGGAGGAATTCCTATACAACGAATAAGCCAAGAAGATACAAACAAAGTAATTGATGAACTAGAAAAGTGTGGAGTTAATTTTATCGATACGGCAAGGGGATATACGGTTAGTGAAGAGTATTTAGGAAATGCACTAAAAGGAAGAAGAGAAAAATTCTACATAGCAACTAAATCAATGTCAAGAGATTATGAATCTATGAAGAGAGATATAGAAATCAGTTTAAAAAATCTTCAAACTGATTATATAGATTTATATCAGATGCATAATGTAAAACCAGCAGAATATGATACTTTATTTGGTGAAGATAAAGCATATAGAGCTTTGTTAGAAGCAAAAGAACAGGGAAAAATAAAACACATTGGAATAACTAGTCATGGTTTAGAAACTGTTGAAAAAGCTGTAGAAAGTGATAAATTTGAAACTATACAATTCCCATACAATATAGTTGAGAATCAAGCTGATGAAGTGTTTAAAAGAGCATATGAAAAAGGTGTTGGAACAATAGTTATGAAACCATTAGCAGGTGGGGCGATAGATGATGGAACATTAGCTATGAAATATTTATTATCAAGAGAATATATTGATGTTGCAATACCTGGTATGGATAGTCCACAACAAGTTATAGAAAATACTGATGTATTACAAAATTATGAGTTAACAGAAGAAGATAATAAAAAGATTGCTAAAATTAAATCAGAATTAGGAACTAATTTCTGTAGGAGATGTGAGTATTGTCTTCCATGTCCAAAAGGTATAAATATACCTCAAAACTTTTTATTAGAAGGATATTATAATAGATATAATTTAAAAGATTGGGCAGTAGATAGATATAGAGGACTTGCTGAAAATGAAAGAGCGAGTAATTGTATTGAATGTGGTGCCTGTCAAAAGAAATGTCCATACGAATTACCAATAATAGATATGTTAAAAAAAGTAGTTGATACTTTAGAAAAATAAATATAAATAAAATAGATTGCATCAACAATATGTTAGACTGCAATCTATTTTTATTGTTTATTTTTCAGTTATTGTATAAGAAACATCATATTTTGAGGCAGGATAAAGAAATATTTCAACTCTAGGATCTTCTTTATCTATATAGTTAAATAATAAAACAGGTTTAAGTTGTTTATCATTTTTTATTATTCCACTTTTCTCAATTCCATCACATATACTCTTAGGATAATTGTGTAAATCACCCATTCTTTTATTTGGGAAATAAAGTTTTAAAACAGTTATTAAATCTTCTTCTATTTGTTCACCCTGATATTGTTGGTTTATATATCCCGCAATCATGTTTTCATACGCTAAATATTTAGAATGTTTTCCTTTTGCTGGCATCCAGGCTTGACCATGAATATTAGTAAGTTTAAAATTAGATTTACTAATAGGTCGACCTGGGATTGTTAGTTTTATCAAATTATCACTCCCTTACCTTTAGTTATTATAAAACTAAAATGCAATTTACGAAAGGAAATTTTATGGATAAAAATAGATTAATAGAAATTTGTAACAACTTGGGAATAGATACTGTAGGAATTGCACCAGTTGGCCCATATACTGAATTGAAAAAAATTTTGATAGATAGAAACGAAAAGCAATATTTAACTGGGATGGAAGAGGAAGATATAGAAAAAAGAACAAATCCAAAGTTAATAATGGAAGATGCAAAATCAATAATAGTATGTGCATTTCCATATTATGCAGGAGAATATGAAGATACAAATCTATCTAAATATTGCTATGGTGAAGATTATCATATTGTAACAAAACAAATATTAAATGAGGTATGTCTACAAATTGAAAATGAAATCCCTGAATTTAAATATGAAATATTTGCAGATAATGGTCCTTTGGTTGATAGATATTTAGCATATTTAAGTGGAATAGGGTATTTTGGAATAAATAACAACATAATAACAGATAAGTATGGCTCTTATGTATTTATTGCATACATAGTGAACAATTATGATTTTGAAAAAGATATACCGCTAGATAAAACTTGTTTAAAATGCAATAAGTGCGTTAAAGCCTGTCCAGGAAATGCTCTTTTAGGAAATTTTGAAATAGATCCAAGAAAATGCCTTTCATACATTACCCAAAAAAAAGAAGAGTTATCTGAACAAGAAGAAGATGCATTAAGAAAAAATAAAAAAGTTTTTGGATGTGATATATGTCAGGATATATGTCCACACAATAAAAATATAGAAGTTACAAACTTCCCTCAATTTAAAGAGAATTTAATGACAAAAATAGATATAGATGAAATTAATGAAATATCTAATAAAGAATTTAAACGAAGATATAATAATAAGGCATTTAGTTGGAGAGGAAGAAAACTTATTAAGCGAAATTTAGATATAATTTATGAAGAAAACAAAATAAATCTTTAAAATTTTGATAAATAAAGTAAATATTCATAATTAATAATATCCCTCAAACATATAATTAGATAAGATGAAAAAATGTTGTATTGAGGGGAGAGGGCTATGAAAAAATTTAAAAATACTTCTGAAGTTGAACCTTATGATGGTATTATTGGTCAAGAAAGAGCTGTAAGCGCAATGCAATTAGGGCTACAAATGAATAATCCAGCTTATAATATATATGTTTCAGGATATTGTGGAAGTGGAAGAATTACTTATGTTATAAATGAAATTCAATCCCAGCAAATTGATGAGAGCAAAATAAAGGACTGGTGTTATGTATATAATTTTAAAGACGGAAGATGTCCAGTTGCTATTGACTTTCCAGCAGGGAAAGGTATGGAATTTAAAGAATACATGGAGGATTTAATTGAAAGCTTAACAGAAGAAATTAACGAAGCATTTGAAAATGAGGAGTATGAACTTACAAAAAATAAATTATTACAGACGTATGAGTTTGAAAAAGAAAAACTATTAAAAAGTGTAAGAAATTATGGTAGAGAAAAAGGATTTAAGCTTAAGAGTAGCTCTTCAGGCTTTATATTTATGCCTATAGATGATAATTATGAAGAAGAAATATCAGCAGAAGAATTTTGTCAGACTAAAAAAGAGCTTGAAGAAATGGCTATACAAGTCTTATATAAATTAAAAGAATTAGAAGAAAGAGTAAAACAAGTCGTTATTGAAACAGAGAACCAAATCGGCAAATTAGTAGTAGTACCATATATAGAAGCTGCCAGAGAAAAATATAGTGATAATAAAAAAGTATTAGATTATTTAGATGAATTAGAAGAAAATATATTAGAATATATATATCTTTTCTATTTAGATGAAGATGATTTAAAAGATAAATATGATAAAAACTATACATTAAAATACGAAGTAAACTTATTTGTAGATAATTCAGAGTTTAAGAAAGTTGTTGTTGAAAATGACCCAAGACCAAGTAATTTATTTGGAAAAGTAGAATATGAATATCAAAATGGAAATCTAAAAACAGACTTTACAAAGATAATTCCAGGTGCATTTCATAAAGCTAATGGAGGATACTTAGTTTTATATGTAGATCAACTTTTAAGATATGCAAATACATGGGAATTGCTCAAAAAGACATTAAAAACTGGACAAATAGACATAGAAGGGCAAGGTTTTATAAATCCAATGCCTATTCCAACTGACTTAAAAATAATACTTATAGGAAGTAGATATTTATATAATCTTATATATAATTACGACCCAGAATTTATGAAATACTTTAAAGTATTTGTGGATTTTGATGATGAGATGAATAAAACAGAAGAAAATGAAGATGCAATAAGTGGTTTTATATCATATCAATGTAAAAAAAATAACTATAAACACTTATCTTATGACGCTGTTACACAAGTAATTAATCAAAGTATGAGAATGGTAGAGGATAAAAAGAAATTATCTACTAATTTTAATAAAATAATGGAAATGATAAATGAAGGAAATCTATATGCACAAATGGATAATTCAAAATATATAGAAAAGAGACATATAGAAAAGGCTATACAATCAAAAAAATATAGAATTGATAAAATTGAAGAAAAAATAGATGAATCATATAAAAGAGAAAATACATTAATCGACATAAAAGGGAAACAAGTAGGCGTAATTAATGGATTATCTGTTTTGAGTACTGGTGAACACACATTTGGCAAACCTTCACGAATAACTGTTTCGACAGCCTGTGGAAGTAAGGGCATTGTAAATATAGAAAGAGAAGCCAAAATGAGTGGTTCTATCCATAATAAAGGGGTATTAATACTAGAAGGATATTTAGCAGAAAATTTTGCACAAGAGTTTCCATTATCGCTAAATGCATATATTTGTTTTGAACAAAATTATGGCGGTGTAGATGGAGATAGTGCCTCATCTGCGGAATTATATGCTTTATTATCATCATTAAGTAATATAGGAATTAAACAAAATATTGCTGTTACAGGCTCTATAAATCAAAAAGGTCAAATTCAAGTAGTGGGTGGAATTCCTAAAAAAGTAGAAGGATTTTATTACTGCTGCAAACATAAAGGACTAACAGGTGATCAAGGTGTAATAATTCCAGCAAAAAACGAAGACAATTTAGTGCTTTGTAGTGAAGTGGAAGAGGCTATAAAAAATAAAAAATTCCATATTTATAAAGTAAATAGAATCGAAGAGGCAATGGAAATTTTAACAGATGAAAAATTTAAACTAATAAAAGAATTATCTATAGAAAAATTGAGAAAATATAGTGAATATAAAACAAAATAATCTTACTTAAATCTTTAAATAAAATTGAAAATATTAAAAAGTCAATTTTGAGAATATTACTATGTCCAAAATTGATTTTTTTTGTTGTAAAAGGAAAAATATAAATAAAATGTTTTGTAATATATTAATTAAATTTAAAGATAATAAATTTAAAGATAAAATGATAAAATATGAATTTACTAAACGAGGGGGACAAAAAAATGAAAGATATAAATAAAATACTAGATGAATTAGAGAAATTATACCCAGATGCACAATGTGAACTAAATTATGAAACGCCATTTGAGCTTTTAGTAGCAACTATATTATCAGCTCAATGCACAGATGTAAGAGTTAATAAAGTAACAGAGAAATTATTCGCAAAATATAACACACCAGAACAATTTGCACAATTAACAGAAGAAGAAATAGGAGAGGAAATCAGAAGTTGTGGACTTTATAAAAGTAAATCAAAAAAAATAAAAGAAACTTCTAGAATGATTTGTGAAAACTTTGAAGGTGAAGTACCACAAACTTTAAAAGAATTAACTACACTTCCTGGTGTAGGAAGAAAAACAGCAGATGTAGTTTTAAGTAATGCTTTTAACCAAGATGCTATAGCAGTTGATACTCATGTATTTAGAGTAACAAACAGAATAGGGATAGTAAACGAGAAAACAGCAGAAAAAACAGAATTTGCACTAATGGAAGCTATTCCAAAAAATAGATGGTCACATTCTCACCATTTATTTATATTCCACGGAAGAAGAATGTGTAAAGCAAGAAAGCCAGAATGTGATTTATGTCCAATAAGAGAGGAATGTAATTATTATAATAGCACTCAAAGAAATGATTAATTACTACAGGAAGGGATGACAGCGTTGAAAAAAAATAAACTTTTAATGATGTTAGTAATTATTTTTATGCTACTAAATAATAGTATAATTTATGCATTTGACTTAGAAGGAAAAATATCAAAGAATGTATACATTGGAGAAATAGATGTATCAGACTTAACTATTGAAGAGGCTACAAAAAAGGTAAACTTATATATAGAAGAAAATAGATATTTTAATTTAATTTATAATGATAAAAAAATAAAAATAGATAAAAATACATTTGATTTAGACTATAAAATCCCACAATTAGCTCAGAATGCGTATAATGTAGGTAGAGACAAGGATATAATAACAAATATAAAAACAAAAGTTAGCTTAAAACGAGGAAATAAAGAAATAATACCAATCGTTTCTTATTATAATATTTCAAAAATAGACGAATTAATAAAACAACTTAATGAACAATTTTATATCTCACCTGTAAATGCAACTGCAGAAGTCATAAATGACAAAGTAGCTGTTACCAAAGGGAGTTATGGTCAAAATATAAATAAACAACAATTAAAAAGTATAATAATCTATAAAATTGATAACTTAAACTCTAAAGACTCTGAAATACCAATAACAGTTTTAAAGCCTAAATATACTTCTAAACAACTATCAAAAATAGACACATTATTAGGGAGTTATGAAACGTATTTTAATCCTAAAAATATAAATAGAGTAAATAATATTAGTGTTGCAACACAAGCTACAAGCAATGTAATTATAAATACTAATGAAAAATTTTCTTTTAATAATGAATTAAGAGAAAAAAATGTATATAATCAATTAAGAGAGGCTCCTATTATCTTAAATGGAAAACCAGATAAAGGAGTTGGTGGTGGAATATGCCAAGTTTCAACGACAATCTATAACGCCGCATTATATGCAGGTATGGATATAGTAGAAATAACAAACCACTCTATACCAAGCCCTTATGTCAATAAAGGACGAGATGCTACTGTATGTGAGGGGGCTATAGATTTTGTTTTTAAAAATAAATACAATACTCCAATAATAGTACACAATACAATTTTATCAAATAAAATTGTATCTAATATATATGGGAGTAGTGACGATAAAAGCGATATAGAGATTGATACAGAAGTGATTGAAACAATCACAAATAAAAAAATATATAAAAATAATTCTAAATTACGAAAAGATGTAAAAGTAGTTGAACAACCTGGAAGATTAGGATATACTGTAAATACTTTTCGCATATATAAATCAAATGGTGAAATTTTGAAAAAAGAACTGATAAATAAAAGTTATTATCCACCTTGTGATGAAATAATTTTGAAAGGAACAAAAGAAGTTCAAAATGAGGTAACAAAATAATGTTTAAATAAGTTATATTTATTTAAATCTATTTTTTAAATAATAAGTTTTTTGATATAATATAATTTAGATTTATTATAGAGTTATAATTAAATAAATTATTAAAATAATTAGCAATTGTGAATAGTATAAGGAGGAAAACATGTCAATAAACGTTGTATTAGTAGAACCAGAAATACCTCAAAATACTGGAAATATAATAAGAACTTGTGCAAATACAGGTGCAACTTTGCACTTAATTAGACCATTAGGTTTTTCATTAGAAGATAAATATTTAAAAAGATGTGGACTGGATTATTGGGATATTTCAGAAATAAAATATTATGATAGCTTTGAGGAGTTACAAGAAAAATATCCAGATGCAAAATATTATTATTCAACAACTAAAGCAGAAAAAACTCATTCAGAAATGGAATATGAAGATGGATGCTTTTTAGTGTTTGGGAAAGAAACAAAAGGGTTGCCAAAGCCTCTAGTAGAAGCTAATATGGATACTTGTATTAGAATACCTATGCTAAATATAGAAAAGGCTAGATCTCTAAACCTATCAAATTGTGTAGCTATAGTAGTATATGAAGCTATGAGACAAATTGGATATCCAGGCATGAGATAACAATTTTATGATGAAGGAGTAGTTTAACTATGGGCAAAATTAAATTAATTTGTGACAGCATGGCGGACTTAACTAAAGAACAAATAGAAAAATATGATATAGAAGTTTTACCGCTAACTGTAATATTAGAAGATAAAGAATATAAAGATGGAATAGATTTTAACTTAGATGAATTCTATGAATTATTAAAAAATAAAAAATACCCAAAAACTTCACAAGTAACATATGGCCAATTTAAAACTGCATTTGATAAATATGTAGCTGAAGGTAGAACTATTTTCTACATAGCATCATCAGCTAATGCTACAGGTAGTTATCAAAGTGCTGTAATGGCTAAAAATGATACAGAAGGGGATATACATTTATACGACGCGAGCAACCTTACTTTCGGAGCAGGTATGTTTGTACTAAGAGCAGCACAATTATTAGAAGAAGGTAAGAGTATTGATGAAATAATTTCTGAACTTAATATAATAAAAGAAAAATATTGTTTAGTATTTTCTATAGATTCTTTAAATCACCTTCAAAAAGGTGGTAGAATATCTTCTACAAAAGCTATAGTAGGAAATTTATTAAATGTAAAACCTATATGTGAGGTAAAAGATGGATTAGTTACTCAATTAGGACAAGTAAGAGGTAAGAAAAATGTTATAAACAAACTAATTGAAGTTACAGATGAATTAACAGGCGGAGATATCGATACTAGCATTATGTATGTAGGATATATGGATAATGAAAAAGAAAAAGATAAGATGGTTGAAGCCTTAAAAGAAAAATACAATCCTGACCAAATAGGAACATTTAAAGTTGGCTCTTGTATAGGGTCTCACTCAGGTCCTGGTGTTTTAGGAGTATTAAGTTTTAAAAAATAGTTGTATTTAGAGATATTTAAAGTACATATAAATAAAAATGAGTCATAATATATACAGTTTTATGACTCATTTTTTATTCGAATTTTTATGTCTATTTATAGTGATAAAGTTTCTATATATACAAATAATAAATAAATGAATTTATACAATGATTTGTGAATAAAAAGTAATTTTGAAAAAAAAGACGAACAAAAAGAAAAAAATGAAAAAAAAAGATTGATTTTTTTGAAAGAAAATAGGATAATGTAAGTGGATATATTTCGCGTGATTTCGACATATAATGTATACTAATTAAAATATTATTAAAAAAATAATATGACTTATAAATAGTCGAAATCTGCACAAAATAAAAATAACAAAAATTAGACAGTTTTGTAGGAGGACATTATGCAATTAAAAAAATTATTTGCAGTAGGGCTTGCAGCGGTAATGATGAGTTCATTATTAGTTGGATGTAGCGGAAATAAAACAGACAATAGTGAAGATGTATACAAAATAGGTATGATATCTGATACTGGTGGAGTGAACGACGAATCATTTAACCAATCTACTTGGGAAGGGTTACAACAAGCTCAAGAAAAATACGGAAAAGATAAAGTACAAGTTAAATATGTAGAGTCTAGTCAAGAAGCTGACTATACACCAAACATAGAAACATTTGTAGAAGAAGATTTAGATTTAATAATTGGTGTTGGATATAAAATAGCAGGTGCAATAGAAGAAGCATCTAAAAACTATCCAGATGTACAATTTGCAATAATAGACCATGCTTATGACAAACAACCAGAAAATGTAACTTCATTAATATATGAAGATAATACAGCAGCTTACTTAGCTGGATTAATAGCAGCTAAAAAGACTGAAACTAATAAAGTTGCATTCATAGGTGGAATGAAAAGTGCTACATTAGATAAATTCGAATATGGATTTAGAGCAGGAGTTAAAGCTGCAAATCCAGATTGTGAAATATCTGTAAGATATGCAAACAGCTTCAGCGATGCAGCATTAGCAAAATCAATAGCTAACCAAATGCACAAAGACGGTGTTGATGTAATATATACAGCAGCAGGTGCAGCTGGAACAGGTGCTATAGAAGCAGCTAAAGAAAACAAAAAAATGGCTATAGGTGTTGATATAGATCAAAATCCTTTAGCTCCAGAAAATGTAATATCATCAACAGTAAAAAATATAAACGTATCAATAGTTAACTTAGTAGGTGAAATATTAGATGGAAACTACCAAGGTGGACAAGTTATAGTTAATACACTTGCAAGTGGTGGTGTTGGATTATCAGATTCAACAAAAGATCATGTTTCTAAAGACATACTTGACTATGTTAACGAACAAGCTGATAAAATAAAATCTGGAGAAATAAAAGTTCCAGAAAATGAAAAACAGTACAATGAAATAGTTGGGAAATAAGTTATACTATAAATAATATATGAATTAATTAATAGCTATCAAAAGGTTTAAACCTATTGATAGCTATTTTTATGTCGATATTATGTCGATATATAGTGTATTTTTGGAAAATAAGTAAAATTAAATATTTAATGTAATAAAAAATTAAAAAAAAATTAATTTTATATTGAAATTTTAATGAGAAAATAGGATAATAGATAAAGGTAAAAAATCGTGCAATTATTATATATGTGTTACACAATATGAAATATTACTATAAGTTTATCATAATATATAAAGAATTAATAACTTATAAATAATATAAGAAAATTTGCACAAAATAAAAACAGAATAGAGAACGCTAGGAGGACAAAATGCAATTAAAGAAATTATTTGCAATAGGACTTGCATTCACAATGATGACAACACTATTAGTTGGATGCAGCAATAAGAATGATGGTGCTGATAATACTTCAAAAGACGTATACACTATTGGGATGATAACAGATACAGGTGGAGTTAATGATGAATCATTCAACCAATCTACTTGGGAAGGTTTACAAAAAGCAGAAGAGAAATATGGAAGTGACAAAGTAAAAGTAAAATACTTAGAGTCTACTAAAGATGCAGATTACGTTCCAAACATAGAAACATTCGTTGAAGAAGATTTAGATTTAATAATAGGTGTTGGTTATAAAACTGCAGATGCTATAGCAGAAGCAGCTAAAAACTATCCAGAAAAACAATTTGCTGTAGTTGACCATGCTTATGAAGAACAACCAGAAAATGTTACTTCATTAGTATATGAAGATAATACTTCATCATATTTAGCAGGATTAATAGCTGGTAAAATGACTGAAACAAACAAAGTAGCATTTATAAGTGGTATGGAGAGTGTTGTATTAAACAGATTCCAATATGGATATATGGCAGGAGTTAAAGCTGCAAATCCAGATTGTGAAGTAGTTGTAAGATGCGCAAATAGTTTTAATGATGCTGCATTAGGTAAATCAATAGCTAACCAAATGCATAAAGACGGTGTTGATGTAATATTCACAGCAGCAGGTGCAGTTGGTACAGGAGCTATAGAAGCTGCTAAAGAAAATGGAAAAATGGCTATTGGTGTTGATACAGACCAAAATGTATTAGCTCCAGATAACGTAATAACATCAGCTGTTAAAAATGTAGACGTATCAGTTATAGACTTAATAGGTCAAATGATAGATGGAAATTACAAAGGTGGACAAGTTATAACAAATACACTTGCAAGTGGTGGTGTTGGTATAGCTAAAACTACTGATAAAAATGTTCCAGCAGACATATTAAAATATGTTGAAGAACAAGCTGAATTAGTTAAAAGCGGTGAAATAAAAGTTCCTCAAAATGAGAAAGAATACAATGAAATAGTTGGAAAATAATTTTTTAAAACTAACTAAATAAAGTATATTTCTGGCGGAATTAGAAAACTTTTAAAATACAAATAGATTCTATAAAAAATGGATAATATATATATGTATTATCCATTTTTTTAAGTAGACGATTAATGTCGGATATAGAATATTATTAATTAAAAAAATAAGGAGGACAGTGTGAGCATGGAAAATAGTTATATAGATTACAATCATAAAAGTATACAAATGAAAAATATAACTAAGAAATTTGGCGATTTCGTTGCCAATGACAACATCAACTTGACTGTACACAAGGGAGAGGTACATGCACTTTTAGGTGAAAATGGTGCAGGTAAATCAACTCTAATGAACATCTTATATGGATTATACACTCCAACTTCAGGTGAAATTCATATAAACGAAGAATTAGTTAATATCGAAAATCCTAGCGTTGCAATAAGCAAAGGGATAGGAATGGTTCACCAACATTTCATGTTAATAGGAACTTTTACAGTTGCACAAAACATAATTTTAGGTAGTGAAACTACTAAATTTATGGGAACTTTAGATATGAACAAAGCTATAAAAGATGTAGAAGAAATATCTAAAAGATATGGTTTAGCTATAGACCCAATGGCAAAGGTAGATGATATATCAGTAGGTATGCAACAAAGAGTTGAAATATTAAAAGCTCTATATAGAGGAGCTGATATGTTAATACTTGACGAACCAACAGCAGTTTTAACACCACAAGAAATAGAAGATTTAATAAAAATCATCAGAAACTTAACTAAAGAAGGTAAGTCAGTTATAATAATAACTCATAAATTAAAAGAGATAAAAGCAATAGCAGATCATTGTACTGTTATAAGAAGAGGTAAATACATCGATACTGTAAAAGTTGATGAAGTTACAGAAGATGATTTAGCAACAATGATGGTTGGTAGAGAAGTTAACTTCAAAGTTGATAAAGAAGATGCTCAACCAAAAGAAACAGTACTAGAAATAAATGATTTAGTTGTAAAAGACAGCAGAAAAATTTCAGCTGTAGACGGATTATCTTTAGAAGTAAGAGCTGGAGAAATAGTAGGTATAGCTGGTATAGACGGAAATGGACAAAGTGAATTAGTTGAAGCTTTAACTGGTCTTAGAAAATGTCATAGCGGAAGCATAAAAATAAACGGACATGAAATAGTAAATAATACTCCAAAACAAATCTTCAAAAAAGGTATAAAAAATATACCAGAAGATAGACATAAAAGAGGTCTTGTTTTAGATTTCACTGTTGCAGAAAACTCTATATTACAAAACTACAAAGATGCTAGATTCTCTAAAAATAGCATAATAAACAAAGACGCAATGGACAAACATGCAAAATCAATAATTTCAAGATTTGACGTTAGACCTACAGATTACACTCAAAAAACTAGAGCACTTTCTGGTGGTAACCAACAAAAAATAATCATAGGTAGAGAGGTTATGAATATAGAGAGATCTAGACAAGAAACAAATGAATCTCAATTATTAATAGCGACTCAACCTACAAGAGGACTTGATGTTGGTGCGATAGAATTCGTTCACAAAGCATTAGTTGAACAAAGAGATGCAGGAAATGCTGTTTTACTTGTATCATTAGAATTAGACGAAGTAATGAACGTATCAGACAGAATAGCTGTTATGTACGAAGGTAAAATAGTAGGAATAGTAGATGCAAAAACTACAGACGAAAATACTCTTGGACTTATGATGGCAGGAGGTGCAGTAGATGGAAAATAAAATAGCAAAAAAGAAAAGTTTTCTTAATGATACTTTCTTATTCTCAGTACTATCAGTAGTATTAGGACTTCTAGTTGGTGCAATAGCATTAATGTTATCTGGACATAACCCAATAACAGTTTATGCTGCATTAATAGACGGTATAATCGGTAAGCCTAAATATATAGCATGGACTATAATAAGAGCGACACCATTAATACTTACAGGTTTATCAATTGCCTTTGCATTTAAAACAGGTCTGTTCAATATAGGTGCAGAAGGTCAATTTATAATAGGTGCTTTAGTAGCAGTTTTAGTTGGTGCAGGTTTAGATTTACCAGCAATAATCCATATACCACTTACTTTACTTTGTGCAGCACTTGCTGGTGCAATATGGGGTGGAGTAGCAGGATGGTTAAAATCTAAATTCGGAATAAATGAAGTTATAGCAAACATAATGTTAAACTGGATAGCTTTCTATCTAAGCAACTTTGTATTAATGACTTCATGGTTAAAAGTACCTAATAGTGAAACATCAGTACCTATAAAAGATAGTGCAAAAATAAGCATAGATTGGTTAAAAGGTTTAGTTGGTCCAGCGACTAGTGTAAACTGGGGGATTGTTATATCTATAATTATAGTTATCATAATCGCATTTATATTAGCAAAAACAACTTTAGGATTCGAGCTTAGAGCAGTTGGATTCAACAAATTCGGTGCAGAGTATGCAGGTATAAATGTAAACTCTTCTATATTAAAATCTATGGCTATAGCAGGTATGATAGCTGCAATAGCAGGTGCAATACAAGTTATGGGTGTTACAAATGTTATAACAGTACTTCCAGCTCAAGAAGGATATGGATTTGATGGTATAGCAGTTGCACTTATAGCAAACAATAACCCAATTGGTGTTATATTCTCAGGATTATTATTCGGTGCATTCAAATATGGTGGAACAAAAATGCAATCAGTTGGTGCTCCATCAGAAGTTATAAGTATAATAATCGGATCAATAGTTTACTTCATAGCATTAGTACATGTTATTAAAATAGCTGTTCAAAAAATGAGCAAAAAAAGAAAAAATGAAGGGGTGAATGAATAATGAATGATTTAGCGATAATCCTTAGTACAACTTTAATGTATTCTACTCCCCTTATATTTACAGCACTTGGTGGTATCTTTTCAGAGAATTCAGGTATAGTAAATATAGGACTTGAAGGGATGATGACAATAGGAGCTTTTGTCGGAGCTACAGCAGGATACCTAACAGGTAATCCATGGATTGGTTTATTATGTGCTGGTATAGCAGGTGGTATATTCGCCTTAATTCACGGTATAGCAACTATTAGTTTCAATGCAGACCACACAATATCTGGGGTTGCAATAAACTTATTAGCTCCAGGGGTTGCATTATTTACATCTAAAATATTATTCAATGGTTCAGTTACAACACCAACTATACCAATGGAAAATAAAATTCCAAGACCTTTAAATGGTGTATTTGAATCAGGAAGCATATTAGATACTATATTCAATACTTATGCTACAACATATATAGCATTAGCAATGATAGTTGTAGTTTGGTTTGTATTATATAAAACTAAGTTCGGTCTTAGAGTAAGAGCTGTTGGTGAGCATCCAGGTGCAGCAGATACTTTAGGTATAAATGTATCAAGAGTTAGATATACAAGTGTTATTCTTTCAGGTATATTAGCAGGTATAGGTGGAGCTTCTATGAGTTTAGCTATAGTTTCAACATTCAGACCAGCTTTAATATCAGGACAAGGGTATATAGCTTTAGCAGCTGTTATATTTGGTAAATGGAGACCACAATGGGCAGGAGCGGCTTGTCTATTATTCGGTTTCTCAACAGGACTTACAGTTTATTTAGGAAATCCATCATTAGGAATAACTATAAACGAAAACTTATTATCAATGTTACCTTATATAGTAACATTAGTAATGTTAATATTATTTGTTAGAACATCTAAAGCTCCGGCTGCTTTAGGTAATCCATACAAAAAAGGTGAAAGATAATAAAAATTAAATTATAAAAAAAGCTGTAGATTTTAAATTAATCTACAGCCTTTTTTATTCTATAAAGTTATCAATTTAATTTAACCAATATATCCAAAATGTGAATTAAAAAATAAAAAATAGACATAATACTATATAGATATATTTAAACTACTTTTCTGATTTGACGGAAGGGAACGATTATATTGACTAATAATATGATACATATAAGTTATTTACCACAGCATGATTATATGGTTAAGTTATTTATGAAAAATAATTGTAATAAATATATTATATGTAATGAGCATTTAAGAGATTTATGTGTAGATATTGATATGGAAAATGAGGAACATAAAGAAGAAGCAATTAATGGGGTAATAGAACTAATATTAATTATCTTAAAGGATAAAAATTTAAAAGAATACATATGGAATAACTACAGAAATTTAAATAATGAAGAAAAGGAGGAAATATATCGAGAAGCTAAATGTCTCCTTGATAAAAAAGAACCATTTATAATAAATACGATTTACAATAAATTAGTTGAATTTATAGAATCAGAAAAGGTGTTAAATATAGACGGTTTTTTTAGGTTTAGAATGAGAGATTTTATGGTGTATATATCTATAATAAGTGATATAGCACTTGAAGAATATTTAATAAAGAGAGATAAAAATCAATTTATAAATACTTTAAAATATTTTATAGAATCACAAGAACATAAAATTGATTTATTAATAATACATATAATGAAAGATAGCAGCTTTAGGTTTTTTGACAGAAATGGAATCGAAATAAATAATAAAGAAAGCGAAGAAATGATGAGCATGATTATGAAGGAGGATCTAAACTACGAAGACTGTCTAATAAGTGTATTATTAGCTTTATGCCCTAAAAAAATAGAAATAATAGATGATTTAAAAAATGATACTTCAAAGGAAATAATAGAAAATATAAAGATAATATTCGAAGACAACGTAAAAATTATTAATAGAAATTAATTTGGCTTATAAAGTTAAAAAACTATCATAATTATAAAGTCTTATAAAAATTTTGTTGAATATTATTATTGAATGATTTTTAAGTATCTGTTATAATCTAAATCATAATAGTTAATAATTAAAATATAATCGCTATGAAGAGGACAAGTAAATAAGAATTTATTTTACTAGAGAGTAAGGTCACCGGCTGAAAGCCTTATAAAATAAACTTGTTGAAAAACTACCTCGGAGCGGAACTTATTAGCACATAGTGTGAAAGTGTTCGGTTGACAACCTTATAGTCATCAAGAGGATTTATTTTCATTAAATAAATCAACTTGGGTGGAACCACGATATCGTACTCGTCCCAACTTTCTGGGACGAGTTTTTTTATTATTTATATGAAATCTAAATAATGGAATCAAAGAATATATTTTCTTGATTTAGTTAGAGTAATTATAAATTTAAAATTTATTAGAAAAAATACAGGAGGAAAAAAATGATTAAAGTTACATTAAAAGACGGTTCAATTAAAGAATTCGAAGGCAAAATATCAGTATTAGATATAGCAAAATCAATCAGTGAAGGTTTAGCTAGAGCTGTTGTTGCAGCTTCAGTTAACGGACAAACTGTAGGTCTTGACTACGTAGTAAGTGAAGATTGTGAATTAAACTTATACAAATTTGATGATGAAGAAGGAAAAGACGTATTCAGACATACATCAGCTCATATGTTAGCACAAGCTTTAAAAAGATTATATCCAGGAGTTAAACTTGCTATAGGGCCAAGTATAGAAAATGGATTCTACTATGATATAGATTTAGATCATAGAATAACAGAAGAAGAATTAGCTAAAATAGAAGCTGAAATGAAAAAAATAGCTAAAGAAGATTTAAAAATAGAAAGATATGAACTTCCAAAAGAAGAAGCTTTAAAATGGGCTAAAGAAAATGGAGAAGACTACAAAGTTGAATTAATAGAAGAATTACCAGAAGGTGAAGTAATATCATTCTACAAACAAGGTGATTTCGCTGACTTATGTAGAGGGCCACATCTTCCATCAACTAAAAAAGTTAAAGCTGTAAAATTATTAAGTGTTGCAGGTGCTTACTGGCGTGGAGATGAAAAAAATAAAATGCTTCAAAGAATATACGGAACTTCATTCGAAAAAAATAAAGATTTAGAAGCATACTTACACTTAATGGAAGAAGCTAAGAAAAGAGACCACAGAAAATTAGGTAAAGAATTAGATTTATTCTTCATACCAGAAGAAGGACCAGGATTCCCATTATTCATGCCTAAAGGTATGCAACTTAAAAATGCATTATTAGAATTCTGGAGAGAAGTACATAGAGAAGATAACTATGTTGAAATAGAAACTCCAATAATATTAAACAGACATTTATGGGAAACTTCAGGACACTGGTATCACTACAAAGAAAATATGTATACTGTTAAAATAGACGACCAAGATTTCGCTATAAAACCAATGAACTGCCCAGGTGGAATGTTATATTACAAATCAAAACCACATTCTTATAGAGATTTCCCTATGAGAGTTGCTGAGCTTGGTAGAGTTCACAGACATGAATTATCAGGTGCTTTACATGGTCTTATGAGAGTTAGAGCATTCACTCAAGATGATGCGCATATATTCATGTTACCAGAACAAATAAAAGACGAAATAAAAGACGTAGTTAGACTTATAGACAGCGTATACAAAGTATTCGGATTCCAATATGGAATAGAGTTATCTACTAGACCAGAAGATTCTATGGGTACTGATGAAGAGTGGGAAATAGCTGAAAATGGTTTAAGAGAAGCTTTAGAAGAATTAGGTTTAGCTTATGAAATAAATGAAGGTGATGGAGCATTCTATGGACCAAAAATAGACTTCCACTTAAGAGATTGCTTAGGTAGAACATGGCAATGTGGTACTATACAATTAGATATGCAATTACCACAAAGATTCGATGCTACTTATATAGGACAAGATGGTGAAAAACATAGACCAGTTATGATACACAGAGTTTTATTAGGTAGTATAGAAAGATTTATAGGAATATTAATAGAGCATTATGCTGGTAAATTCCCAGTTTGGATAGCTCCAACTCAAGTTAAAATACTTCCTATATCTGATAAATACAACGATTATGCTAAAGCAGTTAAAGATGCTTTATTTGCTAAAGGTTTAAGAGTTGAAATAGATGACAGAGCGGAAAAAATGGGCTTCAAAATAAGAGAAGCACAATTAGAAAAAGTTCCTTACATGTTAGTTGTAGGTGAAAAAGAAGTTGAAGCAAATGCTGTTTCAGTTAGATCAAGAGATAAAGGTGAGATGGGTAGCTTATCAGTAGACGAATTTGTTGCTATGGTATGTAAAGAAGTTGAAGATAAAGTTAACGTAATACAAGACTAATTAAAATTTTTATATAATAAAAAGAGCTTTTGGATATTCTATATCTTAAAGCTCTTTTTTTATTATATATATGAAATTAAATTTATTTATTATATTAATGACTGTAATAATGTTCTTCTACTAACTCCAATTGCTTCATATTTTTAAATTCTATACTTATAGTGATTAAACATGTTATTGCTGCAATC
The DNA here is from genome assembly GCF_902468165.1 of uncultured Intestinibacter sp. Classification (NCBI taxonomy): domain Bacteria; kingdom Bacillati; phylum Bacillota; class Clostridia; order Peptostreptococcales; family Peptostreptococcaceae; genus Intestinibacter; species uncultured Intestinibacter sp. The sequence goes on along the minus strand of NZ_CABQXJ010000005.1, from coordinate 12,568 downwards.
AAATCAGCAGCCGGGCCAGCAAAAATTATACCATCAATACCAAAGAATAGAGGTAGTATAATTATTAAAGGAAGTAAATAAATTATTTGTCTAGTTAAAGATAAAAATATACCTTTTATGGGTTTTCCTATAGAAGTAAAAAATGTCGATGTAATAGGTTGTATAAAGTTTATACATATAAAGAATAAGAAGATACGGAAAAACTTTGTTGCAAATTGATAATATTCTTCTGTACCAGAACCAAATAAAGATATAATTTCCATAGGGAATAGTTGAAATAATATAAATGCAATAATTGATATAATCGCACCTGCTTTGTTTGCTAATATATAAGTGTATTTAACTCTGTGATATTTTTTAGCTCCATAGTTAAAACTTTCAATTGGTTGACTTCCTTGGCTAAGACCGATTACAACTGAGAAGAATAGTTGTGAAACTTTCATTGTGATTCCTGCACATGCAATGGGAATTGCCTCTCCATATATTGATAAACCACCATAATATCTAAGTGAATTATTTAAAATAATTTGAACAATCATCATAGAAAGTTGATTTATACCAGATGCCATACCTATAGAAGCAACCTCTTTTATATAATTTATATTTAATTTGAAATGTTTTGCCAAAAGAGGGACTGTTTTAAAGTTTTTCATATAAATGATAACAACAACCGTAGATGCAATTTGACCTATTATAGTAGCATAGGCTGCACCAGCCATTCCCATATTAAATCCAAATATAAAGATAGCGTCTAAAATAACATTAATAACTGCTCCTAATATATTACAGAACATTGATATTTTGGGACTGCCATCAGCACGAATTATATGACCTCCACCTACAGATAAAATTAAAAATGGGAAACCAAATGAGGTAATTCTCACATAAGTTTGAGCATATGGAAGTACATCATTAGGAGAACCACAAGCTTTTAGTATCTGTGTTAAAAATAGTTGCGTAATTATAAATAATATTACACCAGATGAAAATAACATAATAATCGCATTTCCTATGTAAAATGGTGATTTTTCTTTTTCACCACGCCCCATACTTAAATTGAAACACGATGCTGCACCAATTCCGAATAATAATGATACAGCTATGCATGATGTGGAAAGAGGGAAGGCAATATTTGTTGCAGCATTGCCGAGAGTTCCTACTGCCTGACCGATAAATAACTGGTCTACAATATTGTATAATGCTCCAACTATCATAGCTATAATACTTGGCACAGAAAATTTAAACATTAATTTTGGTATAGAATCTGTACCTAATGGGTTTTGTTGAACATTTTCCATGATTTATCCTCCTAGACTACAAAATTAAACTTACTATTAAAACTTTATTTTTATAATTTATTATTTTTATTTATCAAAAGTTGATTCATAAGAAATTATAACAATTTTAAAGTTTTGATTTATTTTATAACTTTATAGTAGGGAATAAATTAAGTTAAGGCAACTTAAAAAAACATAAACATATAAAAAGTCCTAAATTTATAGGACTTTTTATAGAATAATTTTAATTGGCTGCTTCTTTTCTAATGAGATCTTCTAATTGGTCACAAGTCATAGTTTCATTTTCGAATAGGAATTTTGAAACTATATGTAAATCATTGATATTTTCTCTAAGAATTTTTAGTGTATTTTCATAACATGTATTTACAATGTTGTTTATTTCTTTTTGGATAGGTTCCGATAAAAAATTCTTAGTATTTTTATCAATAGTTATTAAACCTAATTTGCTCATACCATAATCACATACCATGTTAGTTGCTATGTCTGTTACTTTTTGTAAGTCGTCTTTGGCACCAGTTGATTGATGGTTAAATATTAATTCTTCGGTTGCTTTTCCAGCTAATAGTATTTGTATTTTTGATATTAGTTCTGTTTTTGTGTAAATATATCTATCTTCGTCTGGGAGTTGAAGAACATAACCCAATGCTTCACCTCTAGGGACTATAGATATTTTTTGGATTTTGCATAAATTTAAGATATTGCTAACTAATGCATGTCCAGCCTCATGATAAGAAACAATTTCTTTTTCTTTTTCGATTAGGGCGGAACTTTTACACTCGACACCTGCGATAACTCTTTCAAGAGCTTTATCGAAGTGTTCCGAAGTTACAACTTCGCTAGCATCTCTAACAGCATATATTGCAGCTTCATTAGCTATGTTGGCTAGATGGGCACCATTAAATCCATGTGTTTTTTTAGCTAATAAATCTAAATCTACTGATTTATCTAATGGTTTATTATTAGTATGAACTTTTAAAATTTCATATCTAGTACGCACATTTGGAGCACTAATATGAATGTGTCTATCAAATCTTCCTGGTCTTAAAAGGGCATCATCTAGAAGGTCAAGTCTATTAGTTGCACCTATTATGATAATGTTTGAATCCTTATTGAACCCATCCATTTCAACTAAAAGTTGATTAAGAGTTTGGTCTTTTTCGTTATTGCTTTCTAGGTGACGTTTTGCTCCTATAGCATCAATTTCGTCAATAAATATGATACTTGGGGCTTCTTTTCTCGCTTTTTCAAATAAAGTTCTAACTCTTTTAGCTCCTACGCCTACGTATTTTTCAACAAATTCAGAACCTGTAACATTAAAGAATGATGCGTTTGTTTCTCCTGCAACGGCACATGCTAAAAGTGTTTTACCTGTTCCAGGTGGACCGTAAAATAAAATCCCTTTGGGAACTTTAGCGCCCATTTTTTGATATTTTTCTGGGCATTTCATGAAATCTACTACTTCAAATAGTTCTTCTTTTATTTCTTCGAGTCCGGCAACATCTCTAAATGTTGTTTTAGGTTTTGTGCTCAGTGAAGGTTCAGTATTATTCTCTTTTTCGAGTTTAGTGTGAACAAAAGCAGGAACAGGATTATTTAGTTTTTTAAAAAAATTATTAAGTAAGTTCATATCTTGCACCTCAGGTAATAGAATTTTCCTTTATATTATTTTTTCCAATGATGTGAAGTTTTATTATGATTTTACAACAAAATTAAACTATGTAAACTAAGATGTCTTACAGTAAGTATAACCAGCTGACATTTTATTATTCTAAAATAATGAAATACTACAATTAAAATCTAGTATAAAAATAAAAAAGGTTTTATATTGGAAATATTTAAAACGTGAAATTTAATGAATAATAAGTTATAATAAAAAAAGAGCAAAACTTATAAAAATATGATTGCATAATTTAAAAATTAGCATATTATATATTGTACGACAAAAATTAGAAGTTAAAAAACAGTTGACACCGCATCATTAAAGTTGTATAATTGATACGGTAACAAGATAACAAAAGAAAATAAGAAGAATTTCATTCTCACCTTGCAACTAGAGTTAGTAAGGTAAATATAAGTATAGACTATCATTAAGATAGTATAATTTTGATGACTTATAGCGGATGAATTCTCATTCGCTTTTTATTTTATATTTAATATAATAATTTGGAGGTGTCCTACAATTAGCAAAGAATTATCAATCAATGATCAAATAAGAGATAAAGAGTTAAGAATAATCTCTGAAACTGGAGAACAACTTGGAATAATGTCTGCCAGAGAAGCTCAAATAATAGCAAACGGAAAAAATTTAGATTTAGTTAAAATTTCTCCTAATGCTAAACCACCAGTTTGTAAAATTATGGACTATGGTAAATATAAATACGAACAAGCTAGAAAAGAAAAAGAAGCTAAGAAAAAACAAAAAACAATAGCTGTTAAGGAAATAAGATTAAGACCAGGTATTGAATCAAACGACTTAAATACTAAAGCGAATAATGCTATTAAATTCCTTAAAAAAGGCGACAAGGTAAAAGTAGAACTTCGTTTTAGAGGTAGAGAATTAGGACATAAAGACATTGGTAAAGAAGTAATGCTTAAATTCATAGAAATTGTTAAAGAGTTTGGTGAACCAGTGAAAGCCCCTGCTTTTGAAGGGAATAACATGGTTGTAATTATAGATCCAAAAAAATAAACAGATAAGATAAATAGATTTTATTGACGATTAACTGAGAGGAGGAAGTTATCATGCCAAAAATGAAAACTCATAGAGGAGCTGCAAAAAGACTTAGAAAAACAGGAAGCGGAAAATTAAAAAGAAATAAAGCTTACAAAAGTCATATATTAACTAAAAAATCTCCAAAAACTAAAATGAACTTAAGAAAATCTGCTATAGTTAGCGATGGAGATGCTAAAAGAATAGCTCAATTATTACCATATTAATTAGAATTAATTAATAAAGATAAACTAATCAGAACGGATTAGTACAAAAAAACACAAAATAAAAAATAATCGAAAAACATAAGGAGGTCATCGACATGGCAAGAGTTAAAGGCGCAATGAACGCTCGTAAAAAACATAAAAAAGTGTTAAAACTTGCAAAAGGATACAGAGGATCTAGAAGCAAATTATATAGACCAGCAAATACTTTCGTAATGAAAGCATTAAAAAATGCATATATAGGAAGAAAATTAAAGAAAAGAGACTTCAGAAAACTTTGGATACAAAGAATAAATGCAGCTGCTAGAATGAATGGTATATCTTATTCAAGATTAATGAATGGATTAAAATTAGCAGGTGTTGAAGTTAACAGAAAAATGTTATCTGAAATGGCTATACAAGATCCAGCTGGATTTGCTCAATTAGTAGAAGTAGCTAAAGCTAAATTAGCTTAATTATAGATAAAAGCGAACTCATTAGAGTTCGCTTTTTTTAATTGTATGAAAATTATATATTATCTAAGTTATGAGTAATATTTGATTTTAAATTTAAAACTTTAAAAATAATTCAAATAAAAAAGTCACATTAGCATTAAATTCATTCAAAATGATAAAAATAAATTAAAATTTAATACAATATAAATTGTTTTATAGTGTGGATTATTGTTAAAATATGAGATTTATCATATAATAATTTATTATATAACTTGATTTATTTTAATAAATAAAAGGAGGAAATTTTTGAGTTGAGAATCATGCATAAGAATATTAGATTTCTTGAAAAGTGGAGTTCGGTTCAAATTATTACTGCGGGATTTTTATTTATAATATTATTAGGAGCAGCAATATTATCTTTACCAATTTCAAGCCAAAGCGGTCAAGGAACTAATTTTGTAGATTCACTGTTTACTGCTACATCAGCAGTGTGTGTCACAGGATTGGTCGTATTTGATACAGCTACACACTGGAGTTTATTTGGAAAGGTTGTAATTATATCACTTATTCAAATCGGTGGTTTAGGATTTATGACTATTGCAACAATGATTTCTTTAATAAGAGGTAAAAAAATAAACTTAAAAGAGAGATTATTAATACAAGAATCTCTAAATCAAATTGATTTATCTGGAATTGTAAGTTTAACTAGAAAAATAATACTAATGGTATTAGCAATTGAATGTATTGGGGGAATTTTATTATCTATAAGTTTTATCCCTAAATTTGGTATTATTACTGGATTAGCATATGGATTTTTCCATTCAATTTCTGCATTTTGTAATGCTGGTTTTGATTTAATGGGTTCTATAAGTGGGGAGTTTTCATCATTAACATCATTTTATGATAATTCATTTATTATGATAACTGTATCGTTACTTATAATACTTGGGGGATTGGGATATCCTGTCATATTAGATGTACTAAAAAATAAAAGATTTTCTAAATTAAATGTTCATTCAAAACTTGTTATCGTATCAACAGCAATACTATTACTTATAGGATTTGTTTTTATACTTGGAGTAGAATATAACAACCCAGATACTTTAGGAAATATGAATATGAAGGGAAAAGTACTTTCTTCTATATTCCAAACATCAACACTTAGAACAGCTGGATTTAACAGTATAGACCTTGGTTTAACAAAAGAGCCAACAATATTTTTAATGGTAATGCTTATGTTAATTGGAGCATCACCAGCTTCTACAGGTGGTGGAATCAAAACGACTACAGTAGCTATACTATTTTTAACAGTTAAAGATTTCTTATGTGGGAAAGATGAAATACATATATTTGAGAGAAGTATAAGTTCTGAAGCGATTAAAAAAGCTATAGTTATATTCTTTATAGCAATTTTTATATTTATAGTTGGTACATTAGCTTTATCAATAACTAATCCTCAGTTCTCACTTATAGAATGTGTATTTGAAGTGATGTCAGCATATGCGACAGTCGGTCTGAGTATAGGCGGAAGTCCAAATTTAAATACAATAGGAAAGTTTATAATAATGATATTGATGTTCCTAGGAAGAGTAGGTTCATTAACTATATTTACAGCAATACTATCAATTAATATAGTTAAAAAAGATAAAAACATAAAAAGACCAAAAGGAAAAATAATAATAGGTTAATAGAAAATAAGAGGTATTGATATATGAAAAGAACATTTTTTAATAGTAAGGGCAAAGATAAACAATATATTGTTATCGGATGTGGTAGATTTGGCTCATCTGTAGCTAAAAAGATGTGCCAATTAGGAAATGAAGTAATGGTTATAGATAAAGATGAGGATTCTATTGAAAATATAGCTGAACAAGTTACGCATACAGCAATAGTAGATGTTACAGAAGAGAGAGATCTAAAAAGTATTGGATTAGGCAATTTTGATGTCGTAATAGTTGCAATAAGTTCGGATATAAGAGCATCTATAATGGTAACAATAATGGCTAAAGAGATGGGCGTACCTAAAATTGTTTGTAAAGCAAAAGACGAGTTACAAGCAAAGGTATTATATAAAATTGGAGCAGACAAAGTAGTATTCCCAGAAAGAGATATGGGTATTAGGCTTGCTTATAATTTAGCATCAGAAAATATCTTAGACCAAATTAACCTAGACCCAGAATACTCAATTATGGAAATTGTTACACCGACAAATTGGGTTGGTAAAACAATAATAGAGTTAAATCTAAGAGCAAAATATGATATTACTGTATTGGCAGTAAAAACTCCAAGCGGACTAAAAGTTATGCCTTCTCCAAACTATAAAATGCAAGAGAAAAATATTTTAATTATTATCGGAAATACAGATAAAATAGGTGATATAATTTTACATGATTAAATTTTAACTAGGAGAAAAAGATGATTAACATAATTAAGAGTAAGGACAATGACAAAATTAAATATACAAAGTCTTTATTAAAAACTAAAGGTAGAAATAAAGAAAAAAAATTTATAATAGAAGGATACAGAATTTTAACTTTAGCATTAGAGTGTGATGCAAAATTAGAATATGTTTTTATAAATGAAGATTTCGAGAAAAAACAAGAGCATAGAGACTTCTTAATAGAACTAGAAAACAAAGGAATAAAAGTATATAAAACTTTAAATAAAATATTCTCAGAGATGGTAGATACTGAAAATACACAAGGAATTTTAGCTGTATTAGAGTATAAAGAAAGAGATTTAGTCAATAATATTAACCAAGACGATAAGTTTGTATTAATTTTGGATAGAATACAAGACCCTGGAAATATGGGAACAATAATAAGAACAGCCGATAGTGCAGGTGTAGATGCAGTTATCCTTCTAAAAGGCTGTGTAGATATATACAATCCAAAAGTAATAAGATCAACTATGGGTTCTATATTTGATATGAATATAATACATGCAACTCAAGATGATGCAGTAAACTTCTTAAAATCAAATGATTTTAACATAGTATCAAGCTATTTACAAACTGACAATTACTATCACGAAACTACATACGACGGTAAAATTGCCTTAGTAATAGGTAATGAAGCAAATGGAATTAATGATGAATTAATTGCGCAGTCAGACAAACTAGTTAAGATACCTATTTACGGAAATGCAGAATCTTTAAACGCAGCAATTAGTGCAGCTGTGCTTATGTATGAGATTAAAAAATATTTATCCTAATTGTTGAAAGGCAAAATTACATATGTTATAATTATTTGCGTATACAAAAATACAGGCGCAATTAGTCGAATATGTATTAAATATAATTTACGATGAAAGAGAAAAGTATTTTAAATAACTCTATAACAGAGAGTAATACCAAGGCTGGAAGTATTATATAGATAGTTTAAAAGAAGTTCACTCTGGAGTATCAAGGCTGAAACTATAGTAGGCTTTGGCGTTTGAAACGCGTTAAGTTTCTTCGAGTGGTTTATAAATTATGTATTTATAAACTACTAGGGTGGTACCGCGAATAATAGCTTTCGTCCCTAGCTGGGATGAAAGCTTTTTTTAATTAGAAAAATAATTAGAATTTTAATAAAAAATTAAAGAAAGGGTGAAATAACGTGAAAGAACAATTACTTAAATTAAAAGAAGCTGCTTTAGAAGAGATACAAGCTGTTTCTGCTATGGATGAATTAGATAGCATAAAAGTAAAATATTCAGGTAAAAAAGGTGAATTAACTAAATTATTAAAAGGTATGGGTAAATTATCTGCTGAAGAAAGACCAGTTATGGGTAAAGTTGCCAACGAAGTAAGAGAGTTAATCGAAACAAAAATAAACGAAAAGAGAGCTAATCTTAAAAAAATAGAACAAGAAGCTAAATTACAATCAGAAGTTATAGATGTAACTATGCCAGGAAAAGTTTTTAATGTTGGTAAAAAACATCCAATAACTCAAATAATAGATGAAGTTTCAGAAATATTTATGGGACTTGGATTCTCAGTTGTTGAAGGTCCAGAAGTTGAAACAGTAGAAAATAACTTCGATGCATTAAATGCACCAAAAGACCATCCATCAAGAGATATGTCAGATACATTCTACTTTAACGAAAACTTATTACTTAGAACTCAAACATCTCCAGTTCAAGTTAGAACAATGAGAAGTCAAGAGTTACCAATAAAAATAGTTTCTCCAGGGAGATGTTTCAGAAACGACTCATTAGATGCGACACATTCACCAATGTTCCATCAAATAGAAGGATTAGTTGTTGGTAAAGATGTAACAATGGCTCAATTCAAAGGAACTGTTGAAATGTTCGTTAAGAAATTATTCGGTGAAGAAACTAAAACTAAATTCAGACCACACAACTTCCCATTCACAGAACCAAGTGCAGAGATAGACGTTACTTGCTTCAAATGTGGTGGAGAAGGATGCTCAATGTGTAAAGGTGAAGGTTGGATAGAAATACTTGGTTCAGGTATGGTACATCCAAACGTACTTAGAAACTGTGGTATAGACCCTGAAGTTTATTCTGGATTTGCTTTCGGTATGGGTGTTGAAAGACTTGCAATGCTTAAATACGAAATAGACGATATAAGACTTTTAGTTGAAAATGATATAAGATTTTTAGAACAATTTTAATTAAACTTTGAGTTTACATAAATTTATAAATTATAAGAAATTATATTTTTAAAATTCTAAAACTAAAGAATTTGATTTGATAAACGGAAAAATTTAAATACTTAATTTAAAATAGGAGGAAAATATAGATATGTTAGTACCTGTAAAATGGCTTAAAGATTACGTTGATATAGATATAGATACAGTTGAGTTCGCTGACATGATGACAATGACAGGAACAAAAACTGAAACTGTAGAATTTTTCGGAGAAGGAATAGAAAATGTAGTAGTTGGTAAAATCTTAGAAATAGCACCACATCCAAATGCTGAAAAATTAGTAGTTTGCCAAGTTGAAGTTGGAAATGGAAAAACTGTACAAATATGTACAGGAGCTAAAAATGTAAGTGAAGGTGACATAGTTCCAGTAGCTTTAGATAAAGCTAAATTACCAGGCGGAATCAAGATAAAATCTTCTAAATTAAGAGGAGAATTATCAGAAGGTATGATGTGTTCTGCTAATGAATTAGGAATAAACGAATTCTACGTAGATGACAAAAGTAAAGACGGTATATACTTACTAAATGATTTCGATGGAATGGAAATCGGAAAAGACATAAAAGAAGCATTAGGTTTATACGATGCAGTTATAGATTTCGAATTAACTGCTAATAGACCTGATTGTAGATCTATAATAGGTATAGCTAGAGAAGCAGCTGTAACTATAGGCAAAAAAACAAAATACCCACAAATAGAAGTAAAAGAATGTGACGAAGAAATAGACTTCGATGTTAAAGTAGAAAATCCAGAATTATGTATGAGATATGGAGCTAGAATAATCAAAGACGTTAAAATAGGGCCATCTCCATACTGGATGCAAAGAAGATTAATAGAAGCTGGTGTAAGACCAATAAACAACATAGTTGATATAACTAACTTTGTAATGCTTGAATATGGTCAACCACTACATGCTTTCGATTTAAACCAAGTTAAAACTGGTAAAATAGTAGTAAAAACTGCAGAAAACGGAGAAAAATTCACTACACTAGACAACGTAGAAAGAACTTTAGATGACCAAATGTTAGTTATAACTGATGGAGAAAAATCTATAGCTTTAGCTGGTGTAATGGGTGGTTTAAACTCAGAAATAACTGAAGAAACTACAGCAGTTTTATTTGAAGGTGCAGCATTCAACGCAGAAAATATAAGAAGAACTTCTAAAGTTTTAGGACTTAGAACAGAAGCTTCAGGAAGATATGAAAAAGGTGTTGCTGTTGAAACATCAAAAACAGGTGTTGAAAGAGCTTGTCAATTAGTTGAAATGTTAGGATGCGGACGTGTTCTTAAAGGAATAGCTGAAGATTATCCAACCAAACAAGAAAAAGTTGTATTAAATGTAAATCCATCTAGAATAATCAAAAACATAGGAGCACCTATAACTTTAGATGAATTCGTTAAAATACTAGAAGACTTAGAATTCAAATGCAACTTAAAATCAGCAGAAGAAATAGAAATAGAAGTTCCAGACTTTAGATTAGATATGAAACAAGAAGCTGATGTTTATGAAGAAATAGCTAGAATCTATGGATTTGATAAAATACCTTCAGCACAATTAGAAGGAAATGTTACTGCTGGTATAAAAACTGATAAACAAAAATTCATGGACAAAATAAAAGATACAGCAACAAGTATAGGATTATATGAAATATTAACTTATTCTTTCGTAAGTCCTAAATCATTAGATAAAATAAAATTACCACTTGATAGTGCAAAAAGAAATTATATAAAATTATTAAACCCATTAGGTGAAGACACTTCAATAATGAGAACAACTATGATGCCATCTACTTTAAATGTATTATATACTAATGCATCAAGAAAAGTAGAACAAGCTTTAGTATTCGAATGTGGACATACTTTTACTCCACAAGAAGGTCTTCCAATAGAAAACAACCACTTATGTATAGGTATGTATGGTAAAGATGTAGATTTCTTCGTATTAAAAGGTTCTATACAAAAAATATTCTCTGAAATAGGATTCGATGGATATGAAATAGTACCAGAAACTAATAATTCTACATTCCACCCAGGTAGATGTGCTACAATAATGTATAAAGGACAATATGTTGGAACATTTGGTGAAGCACATCCAGAAGTTATAGAAAACTATAACTTAACACAAAGAGTTTATCTTGGTGAAATAGACTTAGATTTAGTATATGATAATTCAAACAGAACTATAATCTACAATCCATTACCAAAATACCCTTCAACTTCTAGAGATATAGCTCTATTAGTTAAAAAAGACGTATATGTAGGCCAAATAGAAGCAATAATAGAAGCTAATGGTCAAGGTTTAGTTGAAAGCTATAAATTATTCGATGTTTATACAGGATCTCAAATAGCTGATGGATACAAATCAGTTGCTTATTCTATAACTTATAGAAGCAAAGATAAAACTCTTACTGATGAAGATGTAGCTAAGGTTCATGATAAAATTTTAAGTGAGTTAGAATCAAAACTAGACGCTAAATTAAGAACAAACTAACTCATCTTTTGGTAGGGGGAATTAGTTAATGAACAAAGTAATAGTGACAATACAAGGCGCTAATTATACAATGGTTGGCGAAAAAAGCGAAAAAGAAATGCTTACAATCGCTAATTATGTAAATAGTGAGATGGAAAAATTAAAAGAAAGTGCTCCAAATTTAGGCTCACTTAAAATATCAATTTTAACATCTTTAAACTTAGCAGATTTATTATTTGAATGTTCTAGTGAAAATGAAGATTTATTAAACGAAATTGATAAATTAAAAGAGCAACTAGGGCAACCAAATGAAGAAATAGAAGCTCAAGTAGCGGAATTAAGAAATATATTAAGCACTAAAGAAATGGAACTTTTAAATAGTAGACATGAAATAGAAAGATTAAATAATATAGTCTCTGAACAACAAAACCAAATTGATGGATTAAGCAATGTTTCAGAGGGAAGCAAATCTGAAATAGAAGATTATAAAGCACAGATAGAAAGCCTACAAAACTCATTAAATGAAATGACACAAAGGGCTGAAATAGCTGAAAATCTTTCTTCAGAATGGCAAAATAAATCTTTCAATCTGCAATTAGCGTTAACAGAATTAGAAAATCAAATTAAAGAAGGATCAAGCTCAGAAGAAGTAGCTGGAGAATCTCTTTAATATAAAAATAAAAAAGGTTGTTGAAGTAATATATCTTCAATAACCTTTTTTATTTTTATAAGGAAATTATATATTATCTGGTTTGTGGATAATGTATAATTTCCAACCTA
>NZ_CABQXJ010000004.1:0-88788 GCF_902468165.1 uncultured Intestinibacter sp. | reverse complement strand
AACCTATTAACTAAACCAACGGAATCTCCGATTCGTTGTCGCCATGAAGGAAGTGAATTTTTTATATGAGAACAACTTTCTAGTAAAATATTGTAAATTATAGAAAATAATTGTAAAAATCGTTTTTTTGTTATAAAATGTAGGATATAAAATGGGTATATATTTTGGGAGGAATTATGAAAAATAAAGAAATAGCAAAGATTCTAACAATCGCAACAATTGTTGGGAATATGAATATGGCTTTTGCAGAAAATGTAGACAATATAAATGGGAATAATACTTTGACAACTACAATAAGCCAACAATCATCAACAGTAATAAAAACGGGGATAACAACTGCAAGTCTAAATGTAAGAAAAGGACCATCAACAAGTTATAGAGTAATAGGTGGATTATCAAAAGGTGCGAAGGTAGAAATAGTAGAAGTTAGCACTACAGGATGGTATAAGATCAAATTTAAAAACGAATACGGATATGTATCAAATAAATACGTTGAAGTTGATAAAAAAGATGAATCATCAGAACAAAAACCACCAACAGTAATAAAAACAGGAATAACAACAGCTGGACTAAATGTAAGAAAAGGGCCATCGACAAGTTATGGAGTAATAGGTGTGCTATCAAAGGATACAAAAGTAGAAATAGTAGAAGTTAGCACTACAGGATGGTATAAGATTAAATTTAAAAATGAATACGGATATGTATCAAACCAATATGTAGCAGATAAAAATTCAGGAGAAGGAACAGTAGAGGGAGATAGAGTTTATCAAAATCCTAGCAACTACTTCCAAATACAAGAAAATATAAGCTTTAAAGGACAAGGAAATTATATATTAAAAACAGGTACTATGGGACTTAAAGTTAGAAAAGTTCAAGAAAAATTAGGTATGTCAAGAACAAATAAAGCAATAGTAGGACCTGCTACTACTGCTAAGATAAAAGAGTTCCAAAAATCAATGGGATTATCACAAACTGGACAAGTAGATTATACAACATGGAATGCATTAGGACTTTCTGATGATGATTGGCATAATCTTGGAAGTTATGTATCACCTATACAAATTACAAAGAATAGTACAAAAAATGATTGTATTGAAACTATGATAAGTAGAGCGTATGATTATTTAGGAACAGAGTATATAGTAGGTGCATCAGGGCAACCTGGACAAGGAGTAGATTGCTCTGGCTTAGTTATGCAAGCATTATATTCAGTAGGAATAAATCCATTACCAGTTAGTGTAATTAGACATTCTCAACCAGGATATGAATATGAATCTAGAAATCTATTTACATCAAGTAAATTCAAAACAGTTAGCTATGAAGACAGACAAAGAGGAGATTTAATATTCTATTCAGATCAAAATGGAACAATAATACATATTGCAATATATTTAGGAAATGATCAAGTTATAGAAGCATGGCCTGGTAAAGTAGTAGTATGGCCAATAAAAAATAGCCATAGAGATAGAATCGCAGGAGTTAGAAGAGTTTTTAATTAATATATAATTAATTTAATATAGAGTGAAAAAGACTATTTAATAATATCTATTAAATGGTCTTTTTTTAATTCCCAGGAAATGATAAATTATCTGGTTTGTGGATAATAAATATACAATTAAAAAAAGATAAAATACTACAGAAATATATAGAAAAAAGGAGAATAAAAAATAAAATTGAAATATAAATAAGTAGACTATATAAAAGTATAGAAGTTATATAACCTTTGTAAGATGAAGAAGATAAAAAATTTTATAATGATATTACAAAATATTTTACGTTTTGTAACATTATTATGACATTTAAACAGTACTATATAATTATAGTTGGAATTAAAAAAGATGTAATAATAGTAAAAATTATTGTATAGGAGGGTTTAGATGGTAGAATCGGATTATGAATGTGATTATAAATTATATATTCAAAAGAAAAGATTACTAAAGGCATTGGTTTTTATTTTTATATATCAAATAATATTTTTGATTATAGTATTTCTCTCTTTAAATTGCCAAGTAATAAATATAGTCTACCTTATATATTTTTTAGATATAGATTTAATCGCTTCAATATTAACATATATATTGATTTGTAAAAATATATACAGAAGTAAGGATAAAAGTGTATTAATATTATCTAGTTTAAATATATATCCTGATGTACTATTTTTAATAGATAAAGATGAGTATATAATTGGAAAGAAAAAAGAATTAGTTGACGGATGGATAGCAAATCAAAGAATGGTAAGTCGAATACATGCAAAAATAGTTAGAGTGAACAATCGTTTTTTTATAATAGATGAAGAAAGCCTTAATGGAACGTATTTAAATGGAAAAAAACTAACTAAAAAATATATAAAACGCTTAAAAATAGGAGATAGAATTAGATTTGCAAACGTAGAATTTGAAGTAAAATAGGATTTGAAAATCATGACTATTTTGTAAAGGGGGAGCATTATGGAAGAAGTTATAACTGTTGTATTATACTTTCATAGATTAAAAAAGCAAGTAGATTTACAAGTACCAATAAATATATCTGCTACTGAATTTGTAATAGGGGTGAATGAAGCATACAATTTAGGTATAGATATAAATGATTTATCAAAATGTTATCTAAGAAGTGAAAATCCAATAGCCTTATTAAAGGGAGAGAGAACATTAAAAGATTTTAATTTAATAAACGGAAGTATTATAAATATTTTATAGAATATAGAAAGTGATATTGCCTTTATATTTTGTAACTAATATAATTTTCATGAATATGCTTGAAATAAATTTAAACATTTTAAAGTGTTTAGTAAGGAGTTATTTATAAGGAGTTCGATTAGTATGCATAATTTTAAACTTATAATATACGGAAGAAATATATATAGAGAAGAAGTATTAAATAATCAGTTTGAAGTTATAAAGCTTTGAACAACAGTAGATTGTGACATTAGATTTAATGAGAATATATTTTTAAAATCATTTAAAATAAAATTCTTGAGAAACAATGATTTATGGACAATAGTTTGTGATGAAAATACAGAAATTCATTCACATAAAAAAATACTAAAATCAAAAGAATTATATAATGGAGATAGTATTTCAATTAAATACACTCAAACAGATATAAATATTTTTAATATAGACTATTTAGTAGATTTTGATGTTATTCAAAATTATGACAGAATTATAAATATAAGTAATTTATCACAAATAAAAATAGGAGGAACACTTAATTGTGATATTTATATTGAAGATAATATTGCTAAAAATGAATTTATAACTCTTCAAAAGAGTGAAAATAAATATATATTAATTGATAATCAAACTACATATGGAGTTTATTTAAATGGGAGAAAGATAAATTCAAAGTCATTTTTAAATGATTATGATTTTTTTATGGTTGTTGGATATAGTTTTTATTTAAAAGAAGGAAATTTATATACAACTTCAAATGATGCAATAAATCCTTTAACATTAGAGTCATTTTATATTCAAAACAGTAAAAATGTATTGAAGTATCCTAAATATAATATAACAACAAGAAAAAAATACACAATTCCAGAAGAAGAAATAGAAATCTTACCGCCAAAACAGAAACCTAGACAGCCTAGAAAAAATATATTTTTATTGTTATTTCCATCTATAGGAATGATTATATTAATTATACTATTAAGAGGATTTATATCAGGGGGAGGAACCTTTGTAATTTATGGGGTTTGCTCAATGATACTTACTTTGATAGTATCTATTTTTAGTTATTATTATAGTCAAAAAGATTATGAAAAAGAAGTTGAAGAAAGAGAAAATAGTTATTTAAGATATATTGAAGAAAAGAAAAAGGAAATTATAGAAATAAGAAAAAGAGAACAAATAGTAATGAGGAAAATGTATAGATCTATGGATGCTAATTTAAAATCAGTAGAAGATTTTGATAGTTTATTTGATAGAGATAAAAATGACGAAGATTTTTTATATGTTAGAGTAGGAACAGGGCAATTACCTGCGATTTGTAAAATTAATTATAAATATCCAGATTTTAAAGATTTACAAGACCCTTTATTAGATATACCAGAGAGTATTGAAAAAGGGTATAAAAATCTTATAAATATACCTATAGTTTCAAGATTTTCAGAAGATAATGCAGTAGGAATATTAGGTGAGGATGAACAATTATTTGATATTTTAATAAATATAACTATCGATTTAGCAACAAGACAGTATTATAAAGATGTTAAGTTTATATATATTTTTCATAAAAATGATAGAAAAAGAATGACATGGTTTAGATGGTTTAAACATGTTGAAAATGACGATTTAGGTATAAGAAATATGGTTTATGATGAGGAAAGTACTTCTATAATATTTGACTATATGTATTCAATATTATCAAAAAGGGAGCAACAAAAGGAAGGTAATTTGTTTTCTCCATATTTTGTAGTATTTGTATTTGATAATATGGAATTAAAAACTCATCCAGTATCAAAATATATACAAAATGCTAAAGATTATGGATTTATTTTTGTATTTTTTGAACATTATTATGAATTGTTGCCAAAAGGATGTGCAGAAATAGTCAAATTATCACCAAAGAAAAATGAGGGTTATATATTTAAAACTACAAGTAGTGAAAATAAGATACAGTTTGCTTATGAACCAATAAGCTCTATAAAGGCTTTTGAAATTGCTATAAAAATGGCTGCAATATCTGTAGAAGAAGTAAGTCTTGATAATGAACTTACAAAAAATATTACACTATATGAATTGTTAAATATAATGGATGCTAAGGATTTGGATTTAAAAGAGAGATGGCAAAGTTCTAGAATTGATGAAAGTATAGCTGTACCTTTAGGAATAAAAATGAAAAATAAAAAAATATATCTAGATTTGCATGAAAAATATGATGGACCACATGGATTAGTAGCTGGAACTACAGGTTCTGGTAAAAGTGAAGTATTGCAAAGTTATATTTTATCAGCGAGCACATTATATCATCCTTATGAGTTAGGATTTTTAATAATAGACTTTAAAGGTGGAGGAATGGTAAATCAATTAAAAAACTTACCTCATCTAATTGGGTCAATTACTAATATAGAAGGAAGAGAAATACAAAGGTCATTAAAATCTATAAAAGCAGAGTTAAAAAAGAGACAGGAATTATTCGCACTTCAAAATGTAAACCACATCGATGAATATATAGAAATATACAGACAAAATAAAGACATAACTCCGCTACCACATTTAATTATCATAGTAGATGAATTTGCAGAATTAAAAATGGAATATCCAGAGTTTATGAAAGAATTAATATCAGCAGCCAGAATAGGTCGTAGTTTAGGGGTACACCTAATACTGGCTACACAAAAACCTTCAGGTGTAGTTGATGCACAAATATGGAGTAACTCTAAGTTTAAACTTTGTCTAAAAGTACAGACAAAAGAAGACAGCAATGAAGTATTAAAAACCCCTCTTGCAGCTGAGATAACTGAGCCGGGGAGAGCATATTTACAAGTCGGAAATAACGAAAAGTTCGATTTATTTCAATCAGCATATAGTGGAGCGAAAACACCAAATGGAGATTTAAATGACAAAAATATATTTGAGCTTTATCAAATAAATTTATGGGGAAAAAAGAAATTAGTTTATACAAATAGACAAAAGGATGAAGAAAATAGAAAAACACAGCTAGAAGCTATAGTAGATAGAATAAAAGATTATTGTGATTTAAATAATATACCTAAATTACAAGGAATATGCCTACCGCCTCTTAATGACATAATTTATTTAAAAGACCTAAGAAATACATTTAGAGATATACAAAAGGGGATATCTGTTTTAATAGGAATATTTGATGATCCAGATAATCAAATACAAGAGGAACTGAGTATAAACTTATCTAATAATACATATATAATAGGTTCTTCGTTATCAGGAAAGACAATATTACTAGAAACTATATTATGTGACTTGATTAAAACATATACGCCAAAAGATGTAAATATATATATTATTGATTGTGGAAATATGGCTCTTAGAATATTTGAAGATTCAAAAATAATCGGTGGTGTAACTATTACTTCTGAGGAAGAGAGAATAAACAACTTACTTAGAATGTTAAAGATAGAAATTGAAAAGAGAAAACAAGTATTTTTAAAACATATGGTTGGAACTTATTTAAATTATATTGAGTCAGGATTTAGGGATATGCCACAAATCATTTTAATAATAGATAATATAACTGCATTTAGAGAATATTATCCAGGATATGATAATGAAATATTGATGTTATCAAGAGAGGGTCAGAGTGTAGGTATAAACCTTATAGTTACAGGAATGCAGACAAATTCATTAAATAGCAGAATGTTATCTAACTATCCAACAAAAATATCTCTTCATTGCAATGACAAATCAGAATATTCTAATTTACTTGGTAGAAGTCAAGTTTATTTAAAAGATACTCCAGGCAGAGGTCTTATAGTTTTAGATAAAAGAATATTGGAGTTTCAGACTGCACTTCCAGTAAGAGGAGATAAAGAATTAGACAGAAGTAAAAATATACAAGAATTAATAAAACACTCGAATTTAACTTATAAAAATATAAAAGCTAAAAAAATACCTCAAGTGCCACCAGTTATTTACTTTAATAAATTATTTGAAGAAGAAATGGATCTATTTAAACATAAATATAAAATTCCAATAGGCATAGATTACAACAGTATAGAATATGTGTACTTTGATTTATTAGAAAATAGCTTATTTGCAGTAGTTGGAAGGGACAAAAGTGGAAAAACAAATTTTATTATGAATATACTTTCAACAATAAATAAAACAATATTTTTAAACAAAACAAAAGCATACATAATAGATAGCTCTAAACGCCAGTTATCACAAACAAAACAATATGGATTTGTAGAAAAATATACATTAGATTTATCTGATATAGAAATAATTGTAGACGATATTTATGATGAATTTGAAGAAAGACAGGATTTTTATAAAGATAATATTGAAGATATGGATGAAAATGAAATATTAGAGAAATTACCACTGTATTTAATAGTAATAGACAACAATAAATTTATAAATGAAATAAGTAAAAATAAAGAACTTAATACTAAATTTATGAATATGATAAAGAGTTTTAAAAATTATAAAATGTCTATAATTTTTACAAACATAGAAAATAGCAATCTATCTTATAATGCTCCAGAAATATTAAAAAAAATAAAAGAAAACAAAAGGGCAATTATATTTGAAGATTTAACTAATTTAAAATTATTTGATGTTAGCATGAAACAATCTAGAGAATTTTCAAAACCAATATCATTAGGGGATGGATATTTGCTTGAAAATGGAGAATATACAAAAATAAAGACAATAAAATACGATTAGTAAATATATTTATTAGTTTGGGGGAGTTAGATGAAAGAGGTTAAGAAAATAGATACAAAGTATTTTTATAATACTATTTCAGATTTAAAAGAGAGCATAAAAACATATAGAATTGCAAGAGAAACAGTATTTAGAGCAACTGATGAATTAGAGAGTTCGTGGGAAGGAGAAGGCAAAAATGGCTTTCATGACGAGTTTGTTTTATTAAAAACTAAATTGAATGACCAAGAAGATAATTTAAGAGAAATGGCATTGATGCTAGAGAAAATTGCTTTAAGATATGAAGAATTTGATACAGATGTTTCAAGCCAAATTGAAAGTTCTACGAATTCAAAAAAATAGTGGATTTAATTATAACGTATAGACGGTTAAATATGATTTTATTTATTTTAGGGGGAGATTATGAGTAATTTAAAGCATAAATATAAAGAATTAAAAAGATTACAAAATAAGATTATGGAAAAAGATAATTTTGTCAATGATATAAATTATAAAATAGATGATTTGAAAGAGGATTGTATAGATTCGTTAAAATCTACAGTTAATATCTCAATTGAAGATATAGTATATGAATATTATGAAAAATATCCATATATAGATGATTTTTTGATAGAAGCAAATAACAGCATAGAAAATGAACTTAATAGACTTTATGAAAAAGTTCAACAAGAGGAAATTGAAAACAAAGAAAGGTTTAATAACTTATTTGGAGGGCTTATCTAATGGGAGAGATGATAATAAATTATTCAAAGCTAAATGGTTTATCTAATACAGCTAAAAAAGCAGCAGATAGATATAATAAAAGAATAAATCAATTAGAAGGATTTCGAAAAAAGTTAGATGAATTAGATACTCTCAATACTGGAAATTTGAATCAAGCTAATCTGCAGATAAAAAATAGAATTAATGAATGTATAAATAAAAAAGAAAAAATGACTATATTTAAACAAAAGATAGATGAACTAGAAAATGAAGTACTAAACACTGATAGAAAAGTAGCGAAAAGAATTAAACAAGATAGTAAATATTTTAAGGTTAAAAATAACATAAAAACAGGTATAGGAACACATATACTAGTATATTTAAATCAAAGTAAATATAACCCTATAAATAAATTGGAGTTTATAACTAAATTAATAACAGGATGCACTACAGAACAATTCAGAGAGGCGATAAATATTAATTTTAGAAACTTAAAATACAATATAAAAGATTTTTATTATGAAAAGGGCGGAAAGTACTGGATTAACATCTTAAAAGATGGCGTTACAACTGTAGCAGCAGTAACTCTATTAATAGCAGCTGCAGTTGGTTCTGGAGCATGGATAATAGCTGCACTAGGTGGAATCGCCGCTACTATATGGTTAGGATATAAAGGAATAACAAAATATATTTATGATGTAAAAGCATTAAAAGAATTTAATACTACTAAAAACAACGCTAAAGCCGATAAAATAGACAACAAAGATCATATAAATGCAAGTGAGTATATAGGTGGAAAAGTCACATCAGCAACAATCGGTAATAGAGAAATAGGTGAAAAAATAGGAAGAGGAACTACACAAGTTATAAGTTCATATTTTTTATTTAAAAATTTAAAAGACTTTACTAAAAATAAAATAAGTGAAATTAAGGCATATGACAAAAATATTTCATTTTATAAAAATCTAATCAGTACAAAACCATTTAATAAAGATGATTTAACAAAATTAGATAAATCCACTAATTTAATAAAAAGATTTAGTCAGGGAATAGGTATAGACGATATAAATACTTTAAATAAAATTTCAAATATGAGTAGAGATATAGGCACTATAACTATGAAAGTTAATCCAATAGGTGAAGTAATAAGCTCTATAAAGTCATATAAAGATGATTATTTTTCCGCTAAAAAATCAAAAAATCACATTATAAATAATTTAAATATCCCATTGCACAATATTCCAAACATTAGGTATATAAACTTAAATCCTCAAGCTAACACAAGTTTAAATAGATATAAGTTATATAATTTTGGAACATAGAAAAACTTAAAATATTCTAAGGGGGGAATATAGTGATAACACAAGAATATATAAATCAAGCTAAAGTACTTTATAGTGTAGGAAATTATAGAGAATCTATAAATAAGTATAAAGAGGCACAAAAACAAAATCCAATGGATATAGATATATATTTTGGGTTAAGTGAATCATATATAATGCTAGAAGACTTTATAAGTGCAGAGGAATGTTTAAATAATATATTATTGATAGATAAAGATAATGCAAAGGCATATTTCTATCTAGGTAATATTAAATTTTTACAAGATAATCAACAAGATGGCAAGGAAGCATACTTAAAAGCGATTAGTTTAGGATTTTCAGATATAGATATTTTTATAAATTATGCAATTATATGTGAAGAAAATGAAGATTACTATAAAGCATTAAAATACTATAATAAGGCTTTGTCAAAAGATAAATTTAGAGCTGATATTATGTTGAGAAAGATAGAAATATTAATAGGAATGGACAAAATTGAAGAGGCATTAGAAAACTTAGACTTATTTATACAAATAAATCCCGATTTATTTGAAGGATATCATTTAAAATTTTTAATATTAATAGAAAACAACAGACTCCAAGAAGCACAGCAAATTCTACAAAGTGCAATGGCAATGTTTCCTGAAGATGAAGGATTTTTATTCGATAAGGTGATTTTGTTTGAGGAACAACAAAAAATACAAGAAGCATTGGAGATTTTAGAAACTGTATTTAAAAATAATAACAGTAAAATTGTATTAAATGAAAAAGCTAAGATTTACTTATCACAAAATGAAGTACAAAAAGCTAAAAATACACTAAAACAAATAATTGACTTAAATAAAGATGAATTTAATGAAGATAGCTCATTTTATTTAATTATGATCTATATAAGTGAAAATGATTATTTAAATGCACAAAAATATATAGATGAAATAATTGAATATAAAAATGAAGGAATATATTATTATTCAGCTCTTTTCCTAAAAGGTCAAGTAATAAAAGCGCTTTATGGTCAAAACTCTTGTAAAGATTATTATGAAAATACAGTTGGTATTTTAAGACAAGGAAGTTTAGACTATCTAGATAACTTGGACTTAATTATCTATAGAGGAATTATATATAAAGAATTAGAGAATTATGAAAGAGCATTGGAAATGGCTAATTATATTCTGGCTATATCTGATAATATTGGAGAAGCTTATTTATTGAGAGCGCAGATATACGAAGCTATGGGAGATATTGAAAAATCACAAAGTGATAAAAAGTTAGCTGTGGATAAAAGTGAAATACTTAATAAATTTGGAATTTAGGGAGGGGCATGATGTCTAAAATATTAAAAGTGAATTTTGATGCATTTGAATATACTATATCTAAATATCAAGAAAGTATAGATTTATTTGAAGAAACTTTAAATAAACTAAATAAAAGTATCGATATATTAAAAACGTCTGGCTGGGATAGTGCTGCAAGTGAGGAATTTTTTAATACTTTCGATAATAAGTGGAAATATAATATGGAACTTCACATAAAAATATTAAATCATTTTAAAGAATGCATAAAGTCATCACAGGAAGACTATAAAAAACTAGATGAGTTAATTCAAACAACATTAAAATCATTACAACTGTAATATAGTAAAAGATTATTAGATATAAATCTAATAATTTAAAATAAATATTTTTAGGGGGTAGAAAGATGGCAGATAGAATATTGTATAGCATACCAGAGATGAAACAAGCAGGGGCTAATTTCCATGCTAAAGCAGAGGAAATAAACGATATTTTAAATTATTTGAATTCTGAAATAGAAAATTTAGAAAGTGTATTTGATGGTGCAGCACAAGATAGCTTATTTGCTAAATATCAAGAATTACAAGAAAGTTTAAAACAATTTCCAGAGGTAGTAGATAATCTAGGTTCATTAATAGAAAATATAGCCCAACAAGTAGAACAAAATGATCAAGATATGGCTAGCTCCATATCTTCTAACTAATATTTAAATAATAGGGTTGTTATTATTTTTTATAATAATGACTCTATTTTAAGGAATGATAGTATGAGAATGTTTAATATTTCGGCATCTGTAGGGTGCCATAAAGGGAATAAAAGAAAAAATAATGAAGATAACTTCTATTTAAATGGAGAATTTAAAGAAGACCCAAATGAAAAAAAGAATTTATTTTTCAATATAAATACTAATGATAAAATACAGGTTTATGCAGTATGCGACGGCATGGGTGGAGGAGACTTAGGAGAAATTGCATCTTATATTGCTGTTAAAATACTTTCAAAATATCAAAAAGAAGTATTCAATTATTCAGGAAGAATAACTATAGAGAAACATATAGATGAATATATAGAGGATGTTAATGAAAGAATTTGTGAAGTTACATCAAAATTAAACAAAGACTGCATAGGAACTACATTGGCATTAATAATTATATATGAAGATTATATGTATATATATAATTTAGGTGATAGTAGAATTTATTTTATTTCAAAATATGAAATTATACAACTATCTAAAGACCATACAAAGGCACAGATGCTTTATAAATCAGGAATTATAAGCAAAGATGAAATGAAAAGTAGTCCCTCAAAAAATATATTAACTCAATATTTAGGTATATCAACACAAAATGGAAATATATCACCATATAAGATACTGTTTAGAATAAATAAAGGAGATAGATTTTTAATTTGTAGTGATGGTGTATCAGATTTATTAAATGATAATGAAATTGAAAATATAATAAGAAATAGTAGTACTACAGACAATGCTGTTAGTTTTATTGTAGATAATTCACTATTAAAGGGTGGAATAGATAATATAACTGCACTTTTAATAGAAATAGAAGGCAGTAAAAATGAAAAAGCAAATAAAGTTATTAGATGTATATTGCTTTTAACTTTTTTAGTAATAACTATCATAGGCATAAATTTATTGTATTAAATTATAAAACTATAAAGGGGGAGAAGTATTGAAAACAAAATTATTAGTTTTATTCACTATTATAACGATAGTTGGTGTTGGTATGATAGTATTAAAAGACAACTTTGGGAAATATAACAAACAAGTAAATTACGGATATAAACTTTTAGAAACTGGTAAATATGAAGAAGCAGTACTGGCATTTAATAAGGCTATAACTATTGATAAGAAGAAAGACAGGGCCTATGTAGGTCTTATGGATACGTATAAAAAGCAAAATAAAGAAGATGCTGCACAAAACATATACAATGTTGCGAGTAATGCAATGCTTAATGTATCTGATATAGAGGCAATTAAACAAAGATATGAGGCAATACGAAATGAATATATAAAGGAAACTGGTAAAGATGTATTGCCACCAACACCAGAGCAAAACAATACAAACTTGGCTAATAATGATAATTCTGAAACAAATATAGATACATTACAAAACGGTACAGATTTATCTAAGGACTTATATAAATCATTGGAAGATGAATTAAAAGCAGAGTATGGTATGATTTCAAATACAAAGTTTAACTATTCTCTTACTGAAAGTTCAAATAATATAATTAGTTCAGGTGATGGCGGAATAATAAGAATAATATATGATGATTTAGATAACAATGGAACTGATGAAATGATAGTTTCTAGAGTTGAAAATCAAAATTTAGCTATAGAAGTTTACACAGTAAATGATAATGATGTAAATTGTGTACCAATATACTGTTTTAATAATTCACAAGAACCAGGAGATTATGTGACATATGAAATGTTTTTAACTAATAAATATGAAGCTAACGCAAATTTATTTATAAAAAATTTAAATGGAGATAAATATTTATGTTTAGAATATGGAAGTGGATTAGGAGTAAATAATGGGGATGAAGATCAAGAATATAAAATTTTAGATATATATAAATTTGACGGAGAAAAATTATATATTATAAGTACCTATAGGGAGGAAATAGACTTTTTATGGGATGGTGAAGAAGAAATAGATAAATATATAGTATCTGGTGAAATGGAAAATATATATGAAGAATTTGATGATGAATCTGAGTTTATAGATTATCTAAAAAATATATTAAGTGAATATGATTTAAGTGGATTATGGTCAGATAGAGCCTATTTAACAAATTATACAGATGACAGAGAAAAACATTATACTAAAGCTTCAGATAGATGTTCAGATATTATTGACATAATTAATATAACATCATATAGTGAAGGTAATGATGATAATATAACTTTAGAAATAGATACATGCAATTAACTTTAAACAGAAGAGAGTTTTCATAAGGGGGATAAGCGATGAATATTCTTTTTAATAAATACAAAATAATTAAAAAGATAGGTCAAGGAGGTATGGGGAGTGTATATTTAGCTCAAAATATATCATTAGGAACATTATGGGCAATAAAAGTAATAAATAAAAAAAGAGGGCAAGGATATGATTTACTAGCAGAGCCAAACATTCTTAAAAAATTAAACCATCCTTCACTTCCTAGAATTATCGATATAGAACAAGACCAAAATTATTTATATATTATAGAAGATTATATAGAGGGTATAGCTCTAGATAAAGAATTAAAACAAGTTGGCCAATTTGCAGAAGGATTAGTAGTAGAGTGGGCAAAACAATTATGTGAAGTGTTAATTTATTTACATTCTCAAAGGCCAAATCCAATAATTTATAGAGATATGAAACCAGAAAATATAATAATAGCCCCAGATAATACAGTAAAATTAATAGATTTTGGTATAGCTAGAGAATTTAAAACAGATAGTTTAAGTGATACTAGTTATATGGGGACAAGAGGATATGCAGCACCCGAACAATATGGAAAAAGTCAAACTGATGAAAGAACAGATATATATTCTTTAGGTGTTACTTTATACTACTTATTAACAGGTATGAATCCAAATGATTTACTATATGATTTTAGACCGATGAGAATTTATAATCCTCATTTATCTAAGGGAATTGAATATATAGTAAATAAATGTGTACAAAATAGACCTGATAAAAGATATCAAAATGTAAATGAACTTTTGTATGACTTAAAAAATATATATGTTTTTAACGAGTCATATAAAAAACAAAAAAGAGATAAATTTATTAAAAATGCCTCAAAGGTGTTATTAATTTGTATAGCTGTTGGAGCGATAATTTTTGGTACAAAAACATTTTTTAATCAAAAAATATCTAAATATGACAAGTTAATAAATGAGGGTACAGAATGTTTAAAAAGTGGAAACTTAGAAGAAGCACAAAGTAATTTCGAAAAAGCTGGGGAAATAAATTCAGATGACCCAGCATATGTAATAGGAAATGCAAATGTTTACTATAAACAAGGTAATTATGATTTCTGTTTAGAATATTTAATAGATTATTCTAACAAGAATAATAAAATAATAGATAATCCTGAATATAATTTTGTAATGGGAAATGCTTATTATAAGCAGGAAAACTGGACAGGAGCAATAGAATATTTTTCAAAAACAGTCGATTTAGCATCTCAAGACGAAAACTACAATGATAGAATTAATGAATTTAAGGCAGATTTAGCAAAAGCCTATGTCAAAGATAATCAGATAGAAAAAGCTCAAGAAATAATCAATAGTATACCTGATGGAAATGATGATTATATCAACTATATAAATTGTGAAATTGATGAAGCATCAAATAATATATCATCAGCAATAAGTGGATATAAAAACATAATAAATACAACTAAAAATGAAAATATAAAATCTGAGTGTTATATTTCAATTGCAAATATATATAAAAATCGAAATAACTTTAATGAAGAAATAAATATATTAATAGAAGCGACAAATAATTTGCAAGGTGGTTCAAATTTAGTTGTAAAGGAAATGTTAGGTGAAGCTTATTATAAAAATGGAGAGTATACATCATCTGCAAATATATTTAATGAACTTTTAGAAGCTGGTTATACTAGACCGTATATTTATTTAGATATAGCATATGCATATCAACAAAGTGGGGACTTAGTATCAGCAGAAAATGTATTAATACAGATGGAAGAAAAATATCCATCAGAATATAGGTGTTATGTGCAATTAGCATATGTATATATAGAATCTGAAGGAAATAAAAGTGAAGAAAGCAGAGATTATCAAAAAGTAATAGACAACTATAATTTAGCAGTTCAATATGCGCCAAATGGAGAAAATACAGCGGAAGTAGTACAGTTGAGAGGTAAGATTGATGAATTAGAATCAAATGGATGGATCTAAAAGGGGAGGAATAATATGTATACAATAGGGATAGTTTTAACAATTGTAGGGGTTGTTGGAATAATAGGAACCCTTATATGGATTTTTGTAGATAATCATAAGAAAAATAAACAAAGACAGAGTACAATTAATAGTATAAGAAATCAACAATATGAACCACATTTTCAAGATAGTAGAGTTAAAAATTACAGAGCACCAAATTCTAGACCATATGTCAGCCCAAATCAGGAATTTGATCTTACAGAAGGGCTAAGCAATAATTATCCAAATCAACATATAAATAAAACACAATATACTAACCAAAATTCAGAACAAGATTTTAATAGACAATTAAATCCCAATATATATCAAGATTTACAGACAGAAAATTTAATGACAGATAGCTTGTTTAATAGTGACGTAAATACAGAAAGCTTAGTATATACTGATGGAACTTCAGAGAGTTTAGTTGATGATGGCGAAAACTATACTGAAACTATACAAGATGATATAAAAGATTATGAAACTTCAGATGTGTGTCCTAATTGTAAAACACCGCTAAAGCAAGGTGCAAAATTCTGTAGTCATTGTGGAACAAGATTAGTATAAATTTGGGGGAAGTGAGAGTTAAATGATTTGTAAAAATTGTGGAACAAATAACAAAGAGGGTGTAACTTATTGTGCTTACTGTGGTAAAGCGCTTAATGATAATGACTATATATATAGTGAACAAACTCCACAACATAGTGGAGATTCTAAAAATCTAATGAAAATAATTGCTATCGTAGTGTCTATTTGTTTAGTACTTGGAGGAAGTTTTATTTTATTAAAAGAAAGTGTATTTAGTGAAGATGTTTCTATAGAAGATGTTGTTGTAGATGGAGAGTATGAGATGGAAGGCGACACATATGTATTTGGTGTAAATAAAACTGTAATTATAGAGCCTAAAATTAATTCATCAAGTGATAAATTAGACTTAAGCTATAAATTAGATGACAGCAGTATTGCAAATGTAGTTAAACTCAATAATAAATGTAGTATTGTAGGGCTTAAGGAACAGGGAACAAATTTAAATATCTATGACGGTGATAAGATTTTAAAAGTATTGAAGATATCATTTAAAGATGATTCTAAATCAAAAAGCGCTACTAATGGAAATAGCAGCTCTAGTACAGTAAAAAATAAGACTACTACTAGAAACAATAGCTCAACTAAGAATAATTCATCTAGTAAAAACAACGATACAACTCAAAGTTCATCATCAAGTATTCCATTAGACGATATTACTTATTTTATGTCAGGATATTTTAATGATTATGTAGATGCAATGAATTATGGGGATTTTAGCATAATAAGTGGAGAATTGACAACTGGTGGAAATGCATATAATCAATATGAAAAATCAATACCACATGCATATGAAAAGGGCATAACAATAAGTTTAAGAGGATTTGATAAAGTATCTGCAAAAAAAGTATCAAATGGAGTATATAGCATAACTTATACTGTCGATTGGGAAATATATAATCCAGAAGAGGAAACTTACAGATTACAAAGAGAATATGCTGATTATATTGTGAAACAATCAGGAAGTAGTTATAAATTAGACAGATTAGAAAATTGGGAAATACTAAGTAAGCAATATATATAAAAATAGTAAAGAGCAGTTAGAAAGGGGAGATATCACATATGAAATTTTGTACAAAATGTGGAAAACAAAACGAAGATTATTGTAATTACTGTAGCAAAGATGGGGAAAACTTAAATAACTTACAAAGTAGATTGATGCTTACAGAAAATAAAAATTCTTTTTGTGATATATGTAATAATCCTATAAAAACATCACAGACTTATTGTCCTAAATGTGGTCATCTGTTGAGTGAAGTTAGGATGAGAACTAGATACAATACACAAAATCAAAATTTTAATACTTTCGGAAATCTTGATTATATAGATAATATTAAAAAAGTAGATTTTGGAGCAGAAGAATTAGCAGAAGATGCTAGAAAAATGTTTGTGAGTTTGCCAGAATTTTTTGAAGATATTAAGTTTGGACTAAAAAACTTTGATTATATTGGATTTTTTCAAAATAATATAAAGACAGCATTTTTAACAGGATTAGCATCTGTTATATTTGTTGCATTATTTCCATTACTCATTACTTTAATATTATCACTAGTAGGAGTAAATATAGGAGCAGTAATTGGAATATCTAGTTTAGCAGGATTATCTACACCAAAGTTATTTCTTATGACTTTGACTGCTATGTCAGTTCCCAAAATGGTATTTACATTTTCTGGGGTGACTGTAAAGCTAGCTCTTAGAACATTTTTAGCACCATTTATATCTGGATGCTTAATAGTATTAGCGACAAGAATAATGTTTAAAGAAAGAAGATATCAATCATTACCGATGGCTACATTAGGAGCTTTATCATATTCAGTAATTATGGTGGTTATATCATTATTTGCAAGATATCAAATAACACAAGGAGTTGTATATTATTCTATTTTAAGTGTATTTCTAAATTCATTTATTATTTCATTTATAGCAATGATGATGGCATTAGAAAAAGAAAATTCTAAAATAATAGGCACACTTTCTAATATATTTAGACATAATTTTAATACGGTTTTAAAAATGATATTAGGAATTACTATTGCACCAGTTGTAATTATATTTGTATATATGGTTGTAAATGGATTGGATAATACTCAATATTTTTCAATGTATGCTTCAGAATTTTGGAATTTAGTTCCTTATAATATTGGATTAGGACTATTTCTTGGGTTAATAATTGGTTTTTTATTGTTAAGTCCATGGATATTATTAGTTATACAATTTGTAAGTTTTCATGCAGTTATAACATCTACAAATATATTGTCACAAGGTGGAATAGCAGTACTGATAATAGTACCGATTATAGTTTTGGTTGTCATGGGGAGAAGTATCAAAACTAGATATGGTGAAGGAAGAAATAGTGTAGTCGCTATGTATAGCATTTGTTATACAAGTATAATGGTTTTATTATCATATTTCTCTAAAATAATATTTAGTGGAGATTTGAGCAAATTAAGTAGCGGACTTTATTCATTATTTGATGAATATGCATTAGGAGGTGATTACTCTATAGGTACAACTATGAGTGGATATATAGGAACTAGTTGTATAATGACACTTATAGTCACACTTATATTGAGTTTTGTTTGTATGTATATCGGTTATAGAACAAAAAAGTTGATTAGATAGGGGGAAATAATTGTGGCTAATAGACAAGAAATTGTTAGAGAGATAGATAAATTAAATAAAAGTGTAGAAGATGCGAGTTTGAGAAAAGAAGAGGCACTTTTGGAATTAGGAATATTTATATATAAAAAAGTACGAGAAGGGTTACTTGATAATGAAGAAATAAATGAAAAATGTGAATCGATAATAGGATTTGATCATGTTATTTACGATTCTAAAGTTAAAATAGATAAATTTAATAAGCAATTACAAGGTATCAAGTGTAGTTGTGGAGCTATTTTAACTCCGGAAGATAGATTTTGTGGAAAATGTGGCCAAAAAGTTGAAATACCTGTTGATAATACAGAATATATAGAATGTAAGAGATGCTTATCAAATATAGATAAAACTTCAACATATTGTCCATGTTGCGGTATAAAATTATAAATAAATTTTAACTAATAGAGGCCTTGTATAGTCAATTTAATAAGATTATATAAGGCTTTTTGATTATTTTTTAAGAGTTTTAAATATAGAGTCTATATTATTGGGGGGATAAATATGAAAAAAATTATCTGCATTATGTTTATTTCACTATGCTTTTTTGTATCGGGGTGTAATAGTACAGGAAATAATAATATTATAAATAATTTAAGCACTAAGGAATATGACGATTTCATAATAAATACACTTATACCTGAGTATGGAATAGCTGATTTAACACAAGTCAATTTAGTTAATTCAGGACAAGGTTCGTATGGAGAGGTGTTTTTACAAGATGGGATTTCAGATATAAGTTTCAGAGATTTAAATAAAGATTATGTAAATGAAATGATAGTTACAATAAAACAAACAGAATCATTTGGTGATAATTTTACAGATAAATACAAAATAGAAGTTTATACTATAGAGAATAATCAAGTAATAGAATTAGAAAGTGATATAGAAGACATGCCTGTTTTGACTTGGTTGGAATTCAATTATAATAATAATTTTAATGTATTTACAAAAAGCTATGATGAAGGAGAATATTTAGTTATTGAAAACTATGTAAATCAAACTGGTGATGGGGGAATGGGAGTTTATCTAAGAATGTATAAGATGGAAGGAAATGAATTAATACTTCAAAGGGATTGTAGCAATACAATATATTATGCAATGGGATATGAATACGACTATGATGGTATGACTTATACTTATAACCAAACAACACTTTACAGTGATATATCACAAGAGGAAGGTTATGATATTTATAACTTCCAAAAAGAAGAATGTAGACGCCAATTTGATAATGATGTATCTCAAAATATGTCAGAGTTTGATATGGGGCAAATATGGTCAGGATATATGGAAAATTATTATAATGCAATGTTATCAAATGATAATATATATATAAATGATTATATGAAAGAGGCATCACTAAGACAAAGTGGTATTACAGATTTATTTAGAATGGAATATATGCCAGATAGTACATCTGGAGGCAAT
The DNA here is from genome assembly GCF_902468165.1 of uncultured Intestinibacter sp. Lineage (NCBI taxonomy): Bacteria > Bacillati > Bacillota > Clostridia > Peptostreptococcales > Peptostreptococcaceae > Intestinibacter > uncultured Intestinibacter sp. Next base: position 68,465 of record NZ_CABQXJ010000004.1, on the reverse strand, counting down.
ATTACATTTTATAATTATAACGGTGACTATTTAAGTAAATTTAAATAAAAATTAAAAATACTCCATTTTAAGTGAAATTAAAATAGCTTAAGATGGAGTATTTTTTAGTGAGGGAAGGTTAAATTGTATTAACTTTTATGTGAAACAATTTTATAAGTTATGATTCCATATTTTATTAAACTAGCTGTATTCATATTTGTTTTTATGTATGGTTTCATACAACTTACTAGTTTTGGATATTTAAAGATAGGTATTGATTTAATATCTTCTGCCATATCTTTAGATACTTTTGTTTCGTTTAGATATTTTAATAGCTTTTCTTCAGTCATATCTATTCCCATTTCATTTAGCTTATCTGACATTTCAGAAAGAGACTCAGCATTGATTTCAATTACTTTAGTTATATGAGCATTGAATTTTGTTTCGATAGCATTTAGTAGCAAGTCTGTATTTTGGCCCCAAGAATATGTATCACCTAATTTTTTATATCCTACATTAGGTATATTTACATATGTATCAAGAGGAATAGGTATAAATGAAATTTTATTATTAGCACTATCTAATGATAAAACTGAAAACTTATCAGGTGGATTTTCAAAAGAATTATCACTAGGAACAGTGCAGATAACTAATATATTTGTCAATGTATCTGATTCCTTTGGTATTGTAATGTTTGAGCTAGAATCTTTTTTACTGTTGTCTTTTGTTTTATTGTTTGTATCAGATTGATTTTTATTATGTAGTTTATTTTTATCTTCAAGGCTACTGTCGTTTTTAGTAGTTTTATTGATGGATGTTTCTTTTGTATCAGAAGAATCTCGTTTTGAGTAAGATTCTTGTTTAGTTTGTTGTTCTAAAAATGGATTATCAATTGATAAATTATTGCCTAATGCAACTACTAAAAGAACAACAGGAATTGTATATATAAGACTAAAAATAAATTTTTTCATATAGATTACCTCCTTATAGTATTAATTTTTAACCATTTTATAAATTTTAATTCAGAAACTGTGTATATAAAATCTACAAAGATAAAATTAAACAAATAGAAGTAAATAAAAATTTTTTTCATTAGCTTGACAAAGTATATATGAAAGTATATATTGTATATATAGGTTATATACAATATATACATAAAGAGGTGATAATGTGGAGATCATAATAAGCAATAGCAGTGATAAACCTATATATGAGCAAATAACAACTCAGATAAAGAATATGATTATAAGTGGAAAATTAAAGCCTGGTGATTCGCTACCATCAATGCGATATTTAGCGAAAGAATTACATATAAGCGTAATAACTACAAAACGTGCATATGAAGAGTTAGAGCGAGGTGGATTTATATATTCTGTAGTTGGAAAGGGTAGTTTTGTAAAAAGTACGAATATGGAGCTACTAAAAGAAGAAAAATTAAGGCTTATAGAAGAATATTTATCAAAAGCAGTTGATGAAGCTAAAAAATGTTCAATAGATTATGAAGAGATAGAATCAATCTTAAAGCTTTTATACGAGGAAGAATAATAAGTATATTAAAAATATGGAGGAGATTAATATGAAATATGCAATTGAAGTGAAAAATCTTAATAAATCATATGACAACTTTAAATTAAAAGATATATCTTTTAAACTAGAGACAGGTACAATAATGGGTATTGTAGGAGAAAATGGTGCAGGAAAATCAACTATAATAAAAGCTATTTTAGGTTTAATAAATATAGATTCAGGTGATATAAAAATATTTGGAAAAGATTTTAAAGAAAACTCCGTAGAAATAAAAAATAATATATCTGTAGTATTTGATGAAAGTTATTTCCACGACAATTTAAAAATACGTGATATAGATAAAATAATGAAAAATATATACTCTAATTGGGACAAAAATAAATTTTTTAAATATGTAAATGAATTTAAACTACCTGATAATAAAAAGATAAAAGAATTTTCAAGAGGAATGAAAATGAAATTATCTATAGCAGTAGCATTAAGTCATAGTGCAAAAATTTTAATTCTAGATGAAGCGACTAGTGGTCTAGATCCAGTAGTTAGAGACGAAATTTTAGATATATTCTTAGATTATATACAAGATGAAGAGTGTAGCGTGCTTATAGCATCACATATAACAAGTGACTTAGAAAAAGTCGCAGATTATATAACATTTTTAGATAATGGAGAGATAGTATTTAGTAAAAATAAAGATGAGCTGATTTATGACTACGGTATAGTAAAGTGTAGTGAAAAAGATATAGATAAGATATCAAAAGAAGATATAGTGGGAATAAGAAAAAATACATTTGGATGTGAAGTTATGGTAAATAATAAAAATAAATATGAAAATAAAGAATTTATAGTAGATAAAACAAATCTAGAAGAAATTATTTTATTCACAGTTAGGGGGGATAAATAATGAAGGGATTATTAATTAAAGATATATTAAATATGAAAAATTATATGAAGCAATTAGTATTAGTACTTATATTTTTCATAGCATATGGTATTTTCTTGAAAAACGGAACCTTTGTTGGGACTATGATAACTTTGATGTTGAGTATGCAAGTTATAACTACAATGTCTTATGATGAATATGCAAAATGGGATAAATACGCTTTGACAATGAATATAAATAGAAAAGATATTATAATATCTAAGTATATATTTTTTACAATATCAATTATTATAGGTATAGTAGTTGGAATTACAACATCTATAGCTATAAATCAAATTGCAAAATTAGATACAGGTATGAATGAGATAATAGTAACTTCAATAGTAGTACCATGTGTATTCGCTATATTATTTTCTATAATAATTCCAGTTGTATTTAAAACTGGGGTTGAAAAAGGTAGAATAGTTATGATGCTGATATTATTTATACCGGCTATATTAGTAGGTGCTATTGTCAAAATATCAGAAAAAGCAAATATAACTATGCCAAGTCCATCTAATTTAGAAATTCTGATGAAGTTTGGAGTGCTAGGATTAGTGCTATTAACTATATTAGCAGTATTTATATCATATAAAGTTTCGCTATCAATTTATAACAAAAAAGAATTTTAAAAATTTGGAAGAAATTGTTGACAAATAGCATGGGAAAATGTTATTCTTAATTTAGAAAAACAGATAAATTTTAATATTTATGGATTGTGACTGGTAATGCAGGCAAGACCAACTACATAAGGGATATTCAGATGTCCTATGTTTGTTGGTCTTTTTTAATATAATGTATGTTTTTCAGATAGGGGGTGAGGTTATTGTATAGAGTAAAAAAAGTAATTAATAATAACTTTATTAGTTCTATTGATCAGAGTGGAAATCAAGTAATAATAAGAGGACTGGGGATTGGTTTTCAAAAAAAGCCTGGGGAATGGATAAACTCTGACAAAGTTGAGGTAGTTTATAAAATAGATGATAAAGTTACTTCAAATAAGTTACAAGAGTTAATAAGTCAGGTGCCTAAAGAATATATAGATACATCTACGGAAATTATAGACAATATAAAATCGAAACTTGATAAAAAACTAAATGATAATATTTATATTACTTTAACTGATCACCTTAGTTTTGCAATAGAGAGAAAAAAGCTAAATCAAGAATACAGTAATGTTCTACTTTGGGATATAAAAAGATTTTATCAACAAGAATATGAGCTAGGAAAAGAGTCTTTATCAATAATCAAAAAAAATCATGGAATAGAACTTTCTGTTGATGAAGCAGGATTTATTGCTCTACATATTGTAAATGCTGAACTAGATACAAATATGACTAGTATGATAAAAATAACTACTTTTATGCAAGAAGTTATTGAAATAGTTAGAGATTATTATGAAGTCGAATTGGATGAAGATTCATTGGACTTTGGTAGGTTTATAACTCATTTAAAATATTTCTCACAGAGATTATTTAACAATAAACCGACTAAAGATACAGACTTCCAATTACAAAGAATGATAAGAGATAATTACAGCAAAGACTATGGTTGTGCTGAAAAAATAAAAGAGTATATACAACAAAAATACAATTTAAATCTTACTGGGGAAGAGATGATGTTTTTAACTATCCACCTGAGGAGGATATCGACAAATAAATAACTTGGATTGTGACTGGTAATGCAGGCAAGACCTAATTTAAAGGGGTAAAATATTACACATATTTATATAGATATATTTTGTTTAATGCTATATTTAGATTTTTATATTATGTAAATATCTATAAAAATAAGTGTAATCTAAAAAGATTTACGTTTTTAATTAGGTCTTTTTATTTGCTCAAATTTACTAGTTAGAAATAAATTTATTGCGTAAATATACGCTATTATTATTAAAATATATACATAAAAAGGAGGAATTAGAAAATGAAAGACAAAATCTTTGGTGTCTTACAACGTGTCGGAAGATCATTTATGCTTCCAATCGCAATCTTACCAGTAGCTGGTCTTTTCCTAGGAATAGGGGGGTCATTTACAAATGAAACAATGCTTAACACATATGGATTAATGGGTGTTATGGGACCTGGAACATTTATATACAACATATTAACTGTATTAAATGCAGCAGGGAATGTAGTATTTACAAACTTACCAATTATATTCGCAATGGGTGTAGCAATTGGTATGGCTAAACAAGAAAAAGAAGTTGCAGCATTATCAGGTGCATTAGCATTCTTCATTATGCATGCTGCAGTTAGTGCAATGATAGCTGTTCATGGTGGAGCAGACAGCATGTTAAATGGATCTACAACAGATGTATTAGGGATGACATCTCTTCAAATGGGTGTATTTGGGGGGATTATAGTAGGTCTTGGTGTTTCAGCACTTCACAATAGATTCTATAAAATAGAATTACCACAAGTATTATCATTCTTTGGTGGAACAAGATTTGTTCCAATAATAAGTGCATTAGTTTACTTAGTAGTTGGTATAGCGATGTTCTATGCATGGCCACCAATACAAAATGTAATTTATTCTGTTGGTGATTTAGTTAGAGGTTCTGGATATGCAGGAACTTGGTTATATGGAGTAATGGAAAGAGCATTAATACCATTTGGTCTTCACCATGTATTCTACTTACCATTCTGGCAAACAGGTGTTGGTGGAAGTATGGAAGTTGCAGGTAAAGTGATAGAAGGTGCACAAAATATATTCTTCGCACAATTATCAGACCCAAGTGTAACACACTTTAGTGTAGAAGCTACTAGATTCATGTCTGGTAAATTCCCACTAATGATATTTGGTTTACCAGGTGCTGCACTAGCAATGTATAAATGCGCAAAACCAGAAAAAAGAAAAGCTGTTGGAGGTTTATTATTATCAGCAGCATTAACTTCAATGTTAACAGGTATAACTGAACCACTTGAATTCACATTCTTATTCGTTGCACCAATATTATATGTAATCCACTGTGTATTTGCAGGTGCTGCATATATGTTAATGCATATGTTAAATGTTGGTGTTGGTATGACATTCTCTGGAGGTCTTATAGATTTATTCTTATTCGGTATACTTCAAGGGAATGCTAAAACAAGCTGGATAAACATAGTATTTGTAGGTATAGCTTACTTTGCAGTTTACTACTTCTTATTCAGTTTCTTAATCAAAAAATTCTATTTCAAAACTCCAGGTCGTGAAGATAATGACGATGCTGAAGTTAAATTATATACAAGAGCAGATGTTAATGCTAAGAAAGATGGACAAAATGCATCTCAAGGAGATGCAGATGATCAGTTAAGTGCTTTAATACTTCAAGGTTTAGGTGGAAGTGAAAACTTAACAGACTTAGACTGCTGTATAACAAGACTTCGTTTAACAGTTAAAGATCCTTCAAAAGTAAATGAAGGTATGTTAAAAGCAAGTGGAGCAGCAGGTGTAATCAAAAAAGGTAATGGTGTACAAGTTGTATACGGACCAAAAGTTACAGTTATAAAATCAAACTTAGAAAACTTTATAGCTAGTGGAAAAGCTGCTACTGTAAAAGTATCAGAAAATGTAGAACAACCAAAACAAGAAGCTAAATCAGATGTAAAAGTAGAAAGCGGAGTATTATATGCTCCTATAAAAGGTAAAGCAATAGATTTAAGTGAAGTAAAAGACGGAGTATTCTCTGAAGGTATGTTAGGTAAAGGTATAGGTATAGAACCTGAAGAAGGTAGAGCAGTATCTCCAGTAAACGGTACTGTTTCAGTAGTATTCGATACTAAACATGCTATAGGAATAACTTCAGACGAAGGTGTAGAAGTACTTATCCACGTAGGATTAGATACAGTTCAATTAAACGGTAAATACTATGATACTCATGTAAAAGTTGGGGATAAAGTAAAAGTTGGTGACTTATTAGTTGAATTTGATAAAGATAAAATCCAAAAAGCTGGATATAGAACAGTAACTCCAATAATAATAAGTAATACTGACTCTTTCAAAGATGTAAAAGTTTTAGCTAAAGGTGAAGTAGAAGAAAAAGCTGAAATGTTAAGAGTAGAAAAATAAAATTGCCATATAATTCTTTTAATTTAAACTTTATAACAATATAACTAATAAGAGCATTATTCAATTATGAGTAGTGCTCTTATTTTGTTTACTGGATAGATAAAAATTATTGTAATAAATAACTATGGAAGAAATTTATATATTGAGGTTATAATATTACATTATAAGTATTTGACTAAATACTATTTATGAAGTAAGGAGATAGATAAAATGAGTGCAACTGAGATATATAATATGAAAGTGAATATGGGACTTCTAGATTTACAAAAATATAACAGTTTAGTTAAAGAGATAGAAAATATTCCACAAAGATATATAGACGGGCTTGAATTAGAAAAGATAGCTTTTAATATAAAAGAAGAATTAAAATTAAATAACGATGAAAATTTAGATGAATTAGTTGAGTTATATTCAGCTGTAGTATTTAACCTTCATTCAAATTTAGGAAATACTTTAAGCGAATTAGAATTTAAGTTTAATCAAGTGAAGATACAGGCGAGATTAAAAGCTATACAAAATCCAAGTGAAGGTAAGTTTAACTTAAATGGAAAGCTTGATTTTAAAGATTTAAATCAAGATATAATAGCTCTATTAGATAGAGCTTATAATCTTGTAAAAGCTATGGAAGAAGCTATAGGCATAAATATATTATCAGCTTCTGATAAAGACTCAATAGACAAAATTAAAGAAAGTATAAATTCGCTACATTCTAAAAATACTACATTATAAATAATATAATGAATAAAATAATAAAAAGCAGTTAATTACTATTGATTAACTGCTTTTTATTATTTTATTTAATTGCATGTTTTTATGCAGTTTTCGCTTTCTATTATTTCTAATAACTGTTTTGGAGAATCGATTAAAAAGTCAGCTCCACTTTCTAGAAGTGATTTAGCATCTCTAAATCCCCAAGTAACGCCAATACTTTTTATATGAGCATTTTGTGCAGTTAACATATCTGAGCCAGAATCACCGACATATATTGAATTATTTTCTTCAGAGTTTAGTTCTTTCATAGCTTCTAATACTGTGTCAGGAGCTGGTTTTTTTCTGATACCTTCGCGTTCTCCAATTGCAACAGGTATTAAGTCTTTAAAATAGTATTTATTTAAATTTTTAACACCAAAATCGTATTTATTTGATACTATTGCCAATTTAACACCTTTAGAATTTAATTCTTCTAATAAGTCTATAATACCATCATAAGGAGCTGTTTTGTTTTGCATATTAGTTTTATAATGATCTTTAAATGTTTGAAGACATTTTAATGTTGTTTCTTCATCAGTCCCATCAGGAACAGCTTTTGTAACTAAATCTTTTACGCCATTTCCTACAAAAATTCTGATTTCCTCATAAGTTCTAGTTGGATATCCAAACGATTTAAGAGCAAAATTAACACTATCTCCTAAATCTTCTAAAGTGTTTAATAATGTTCCATCTAAGTCAAAAATTACAGTATTATATTTCATATTTATTCCCCTCTTTTAAACTTAAAATTTATACTACAACTTCTAAATATAGCACAGTTAATACTAACAATCAAACAATAGGGAATTAAAAATATAAAATTTATAAGGAAAAATACAAGATTTATATGAAAAGTTAAAAATGACATAAAAAAAGAGCATAAAAATATGCAACTTGACAATTTTATATATTGAGATTAATATATAAATGTATGAAAATATATTATATCAATTATACTATAACATAAAACAAAAGAAAAGTCAATACATTTAATAAAAAAAGGAGTGAAAAATTTATGGAAAATAAGATACTGAGATTTACGATGAGAGATCTTACAGAAAAATCTAGTAAAAAACTAATAAAATTAAATGATGAATCTATAAATTATGGTCTTGTTTTAAGTGAAAATGATGTAAATAATATTATGAAACACACAAATGAAACCCTAACTAAAATAGGACGTATTGAAACGAGTACATCTTCACTAGAAAAAATTATAGAAATAGTATATTCATCTCCTTATACAGATAAAGAAAATTATGTTGAAAATATAAACGATATGCAAGAGATTTTTTATTATTTTAAAAGCGAAGTATTAGACTTAATATCTGATGATGAAGTTATAGAAATACTAGAGAAGACTTATGAAGATAAAAAGGGCGAAATATTTCAGATACAGGGAGCTATAGACGATTTTGCAAAAGAATTTAAGCTTACAGGGGGTCTTTAGAATATGAAATTATTAGGGATAATAACAAAGGATTATACAATAAATATACTGAAGTGGGGTTATTTAAATAAAAAATTTAGCGAAAACTTTATATTGAGTATTCAACAAGATATAGGAAGTTTATTAAATAAAACTATACAGAAATATTGTGGAAATTCCAGCACATCAGTAACTGTAGAAGTCGGCGAACAATTATTAGAATCAATTTATTATACAATGGATGCAAATTTCAGAGATGATTTTAATATGGATAAATATATAGAGCTATTTAAACAAAATTCTATAGAAGTTATTTTTAAAATGGGAGAGCAAAAGTTAAAAGATCTATTTGAAGAGACAAAACAAATTTACAATAGAGTATGTCAAAATAAATATAATACAGAAGTAATCGCATACAATAATACTTTGCTCAAAGAGTTTGGAAATTTTTTCGATATATATGATATGAAGTTTAATGCTCAGGATATAAAAATAAGTGTAGATTATCCATTAATATTTGGAGATAATAATTTAAATGGATTATATTATATTAAAAATTATTTAGAAATTATAGAACTAGAAAATAAATTCTGTAATCATTTTAAATCAAAAGAAGTAGAGTTGTTACTCGATATAAATGCAAGAAGATATAAATTAGATTATAGAGATTTACTTACAAATATATTTGAAATTGTAATAAATAATACAATATTATCAACAATAATAGATGGCGAATTTAAAGATTTTTATATATTTGAAAAAGAAATGGACTATTTAAAAAGCAACTTAAATTTAGACAATATAGAACAAGAAGTAGAAAATTCAATTAATAAAATAATAGAAAACTTTAATATAGATGATGAAAAAGAAATCCAATATATAAGTTTATATAAAAATAAGTTTATACAAGAATTAAAATCGTGTATTATGCAAGATAGTATAGAAAATATTGTTGTAATATGTGATATAGATAAAGAAGAAAAATCTAAAATTATTTTAACAGAAGATAAATTAAGTGATGATGGATTTAGAGATGTACTAGATAAAATAGAAAATGAAAATAATATAAATAAGAAGGTCGATATTATAAAAAGTAATATAAATTCTTTTGATGATTTTTGTGACATATTAAAGTCAGATTGTTTTTATAATGAAGAATATAAAATACTATTTGATAGTTTAGAAGATATTGAACTTGCTTTATTAGGGAAATTTATCTTCTTTGAAGATATTGAAATGAGCAGATTTAATTTTTTAAATGAAATATTTAAAGAAAGACAATATGATTATATATGGCAAGAAAGCTATATTGAATATATGAAAAATCAAGTTATAAATAAAATAAACAATATCCAAAATTATATCATGTCATTATAAGTTGCACTTACCTAGATATAGGTTTAAAATTTAAATAATATTTACTAAAATTTCGACGAATATAATATTTATTTTACAAAAATCTCACAGAAAAAAATATTTTTTTTGTATAAATAGGATATATATTTTATAATAGTAGAAGTAATAATATGTGCAGATAAATAATTAAAACCATATCGGAGGTACTTTAATGGATAATAGTAAAAAAGCTATAGGAGTTTTTGATTCAGGTTTAGGTGGAATAAGTGTTCTTAGAGATTTAAAAGAGCTTATGCCAAATGAAGATTTTATCTATTTTGGAGATTCGGCATATGCTCCTTATGGCGTTAAAACAAAAGAGCAAATTACCGAAAGATGTGTTGAAATAATAGATTTTTTTATATCAAAGGGAGTAAAAGCAGTAGTTATAGCATGTAATACAGCTACAAGTGCTTCTGCAAACTATCTTAGAAAAAAATATAAAAATCTTCCTATAATAGGAATGGAACCAGCTTTAAAAGTTGCAACACAAGGAGTTAAAAATAATAATATAGTAGTTATGGCTACTCCTTTAACTTTAAAAGAAAAGAAATTTGAAACATTAATGCACAAGTTTAGAGGAAACAATAAAGTGGTTAAAATGCCTTGCCCAAAACTTGTTGAAATAGTTGAAAATGATTTACTAGATGATAAAAACATAGTTATAGACCAATTAAAAGACTACTATAAAGACGTAAATATGGATAACCTTGATAGTGTCGTTTTAGGATGTACACACTTTATATTCTATAGAGATTATTTAAATCAATTTTTACCTGAAAATACTAACTTAGTAGATGGAAATATTGGAACTTGTAGACATCTAAAAGAAGTATTAGAAGACAAGAACGAATTAAATACAAGAGATAATATTGGAAAGATAGAAATTTACAACTCAAGTAAAGATCAAAAATATATGAGACTTTCTAATAAGTTATTAGCTAGATAGATTTGAATTTATTTTCAAATCTATTTTTTTTCTAAAAAATGTTAAAAATCATGGTATTATAAAATTATCTAAAAAAAGTAAATTTAAACTATTGAGGTGAAAGTTTTTCGAAAAAGTGTAGATAATACAAATATTAAACTAAAAGATATAGAAGTAAATTACAATAATAGGAGGAATTATAATGCAAGATTTAATAAATAGATTTATAAAATATGCAAAAGTACATACAACAAGTAGCGAGTATTCAGAAAGTGTCCCAACTACAGAAATTCAAAAGGATTTAGGAAAGATATTAGTAGAGGATTTAAAGGAAATAGGACTAGAAGATGCTCATATGGATGAAAAAGGATATGTTTATGCAACCTTAAAATCCAATACAGATAAAAATCTTAATAAAATAGGATTTATAGCTCATATGGATACATCACCAGCAGCTAGTGGCGAAAATGTAAATCCACAAATACATAAAAATTATGATGGAAATGATATAGTAATAAATAGCGAAAAAAATATAATACTATCACCAAAAGAGTTTAATCTCTTAAAAGATAAAGTCGGAAAAACTATAATAACTTCTGATGGAACGACATTACTTGGTGCTGACGACAAGGCTGGAATAGCTGAAATAATGGAGTCATTAAAATACATAGCCAAACACCAAGAAATAGAGCATAGTGATATATATGTATGCTTTACACCAGATGAAGAAGTAGGAAAAGGTGCAGATTTCTTTGATGTTGATAAATTTAAAGCTGATTTTGCATATACAGTAGATGGTGGAGAAATTGGAGAATTAGAATATGAAAACTTCAACGCTGCTAGTGCAAATATAAAAATAATAGGAAAGAGCGTACACCCAGGTTATGCATATAACGTTATGATAAATGCTGCTAGTGTAGCATCAGAATTTAACTCTATGGTTCCAAACGAAGTGCCTGAAAATACACAAGGATACGAAGGGTTCTACATGCTTAATTCAATTAGTGGAGAAGTAGATAAGGCTGAAATATCTTATATACTTAGAGATTTTGATTTAAATGGATTAGAAAAAAGAAAATCTAAAATAAGAGAAATAGCGAAAACTTTACAGCAAAAATATGGTGAAGATAGAATAATTGTCGATATAAAAGATAGCTACTATAATATGAAAGAAAAGATAGAACCTGTAATGTATATAATTGATCTAGCAAAAAAAGCAATGGATGATGCTGATGTAGAAGCGAGAATAGTTCCTATTAGAGGTGGGACTGATGGTGCGAGAATTTCATATATGGGAATACCAACTCCAAACTTATTTACAGGAGGGTATAATTTCCACGGATATTATGAGTATGCAGTAGTTGAAGAAATGGAAAAAGCTAAATCAGTAATAATCAATATAGTTAAAAATAATAAAAATTATTAAATAATAATATAAAAATAAACTCCTTTTCACAAGGCATAAAAGCTTAGTTAAAGGGAGTTTATTTTTTTTAGAAAATTAAAAAAATAAAAAGTTACAAAAAAGTTACAGAAAATACTTGAAAAATAGTTACAAAAATGTAACAATATAACTATAAAATAAAAAAAAGTAAAAACGTGTCTAATTATCGGGAGGAATAGATATTATGAGTATAAATAAATCTTATGTATTAGCGGGAGCAGCGATTGCAGCGACCTCAATTGTGTCAATGACAAATATATCGACAGTAGAGGCTGCAAGTCAAATAGCAACAGTAACAGAAAATGTAAACTTTAGAACAGGACCATCGACAAGTTATTCTTCAATAACTGTAATCTCAAAGGGAAGTTCTATTGAAGTTTTAAGTACAAGTGGGAACTGGGTAAATGCAAAATATAACGGAAAAACAGGATATATATATAAAGATTATGTATCAAATTCAACTTCAACTTCAAATTCGGAAACTACTCAAACTACAAAATATGTAAATACAACAGCAGGACTAAATGTAAGAACAGGACCATCGACAAGTTATGCGAAGATAGCAACATTGTCATATGGACAAAGTGTAAACGTGCTATCTACATCAAATGGATGGTCAAAAATAAACTACAACGGAAGTACAGGATATGTAAGCAGTCAGTATTTACAATCTACAAAACCATCTTCAAGTTCAAGTTCGGAAACTAGCCAAACAGTAAAATATGTAAATACAACATCTGGATTAAATATGAGAACAGGGCCAGCTACAAGCTATGCAAAAATAACGACAATAGCATATGGGCAAAGTGTAAATGTGCTATCTACATCAAATGGATGGTCAAAAATAAACTACAGCGGAAGTACAGGATATGTAAGTAGTCAATATTTACAATCTACAAAACCGTCTTCAAGCTCATCATCAAATAGTGGAAGTACTTCAGTATCGTCAAGTGCAAGCTCAGTAATAGCATATGCAAAGACATTATTAGGAAAACCATATGTGTGGGGAGCTCAAGGGCCAAACAGTTTTGACTGTTCAGGTTTTACATATTATGTATTTAAAAATAAAGCGGGAATAGTTTTACCTAGAACTTCAAGTGCTCAAAGTAAATATGGAACATCTGTAAGTTGGAGCAACTTAAAAGCTGGGGATTTAATGTTTTTCGATACTAATGGTGCTAATAATGGACAAGTATCTCATGTTGGACTTTATATAGGTAATGGACAGATGATACATGCATCTTCTAGTCAACGTAAAATAGTAATAACAAGTGTAAATACAAGTTATTATAAAAATGCATTTGTAAATGCAAGAAGAGTTTTATAAATAATAAAATAAAAGCCAGAAGATAAGTTAGAACTTGTTTTCTGGCTTTTGAATAAATTCACTATTCTAAGCATAAAAATATAATAAGTGCTATTTATGTTTAGATCATTTCTAATATCAATTTATACGTATGAAAATATTAATAAACTTATCAAACTAAATCTTAATAAATTTTATTTCATATTAAAAAACAAGCTAATTTATAATTTTGAATCAATAATAGTCGAAAATGTTAAAATTTTGTAAAAAAACTAAATATAAGAAGGGTTTTTAAGAAAATAAATGGAATTATAAATTAAGTAGACAAAATATAGTGTATTTAAAAATACAAAATAAATTTAAGCAAAATCAACTAAAACAACTTATTATTTTATTAAATAAGAAAAGGGGGATAATAATGACAAGTAGCAGTAAAAATAAAACGTTATTAAATAATTTCCTTTCTTTCTTACTTATCACAGTTGGAGCTACACTTGCTGCAATAGCTCTAGAAATATTTTTGGTACCAAACAATATAATTGATGGTGGAATAATAGGTATATCCATTATGGTCAGTTATATAACTAAAATTAAATTAAGTGTTCTTACCTTTGTCTTAAATATACCGTTTTTAATTTTAGGATATAAACAATTAGGAAAGAGTTTTTTGATAAAAGCAGCTTATGCAATGATTGTATTATCTCTTTTATTAGAAGAACTTAAACCTGTACCTGAGCTAACGAATGATGTTCTTTTGGCAACAGTATTCGGTGGATTACTTCTAGGAATAGGTGTTGGATTTGTTATAAAATTTGGCGCGTGCTTAGATGGAACAGAAGTAGTTGCCATATTAATAAATAAAAAGACATCATTTTCTGTAGGGCAAGTAGTAATGTTTTTAAATTTCTTCATATATTCAACTGCAGGATTTTTATTTGGATGGGATAGAGCTCTTTACTCAATATTGACATATTTTATTACTTTTAAGATTATCGATATGGTATCTGAGGGATTTGAACAAGCAAAGGCGGCTATGATTATAACTAATCATGGAGAAGAAATAGCAAATAGTATATATAAACATTTGGGAAGAACAGTTACAATGCTAGAAGGCGAAGGATTGATAAGTGGGAAAAAGGTTGTATTATATGCAGTAGTAACAAGAATAGAAATACCTGAGCTTAAAAGAATAGTAGCAGCTGATGATTATTCTGCTTTTGTTACAATAACTGATGTAAATGAGATAGTTGGAAAACATATTAAAAAGAAAAAAGAAGAAACACAAACAAGTTAAATATATAAGGCTGTCGAATTAAAATAAATCGACAGCCTTTTTATGTTTATTCATTATATACAAAACTTATGATAAAATAGTAATTACATTTTTAGTAATTAGGAGGTAGTAATACATGGATGCAAATAATTTATTAATGACCGGATTTGTACTTACTGTAGGTGCAATGGCAATTTTAATAAGCATAATAAGTTTTGGATTTATGATAATGTATCAAGTTAGAAATAAAGTTAAAGTTAACAATTATGTAAAAATGATAATTTTAATAGCTTTTATAATAGGAGTTGTATTAGTTCTTGTATCAGCTAGTAAATTAGACTTAAAATCTTTGGGATTTTAAGTAAATACAGAATATATTATATTTATACATATAAATAAGATATTTAAAGTAAAATATTAAAATTTGGAGGAGAAATGGATAAAAAAATTGATTTGACAGAAGGTGGGATAGTCGAAAAACTAGTGAAAATAGCTATCCCTATAATGGCTACATCATTTATTCAAATTGCATACAATTTAATCGATATGATGTGGGTTGGAAAAAATGGTAGTAACTCGGTAGCAGCAGTTGGAACAGCAGGGTTTTATCCTTGGCTTGCAATGGCATTTGTTATGTTTTCAAAAATTGGTGGAGAAGTAAAAGTAGCTCAAAGTATGGGAGAGAAAAATACAAAGGAAGTTAAATCTTACATAAAATCATCTATAGAGTTAAATGTATTTTTATCAATAACTTATACTTTAGTATTAATTCTATTTAATAAGCAATTAATAGATATATTTAATTTAGGCGATTTAGAAGTAATCACAATGTCTAGACAGTATTTAGTTATACTTGCTATAGGAATGATTTTTTATTTTATAAATCCTGTATTCACATCGATCTTTATAGGTCTTGGAAATAGTTCTATACCATTTAGGATTAACACAATAGGACTTATAGCTAATATTATTTTAGACCCACTGCTAATTTTCGGATTTGGACCTATTGATGCTTTAGGAACAAATGGAGCAGGTATTGCTACAATAACAGCACAAATAATCGTTACTTGTGTATTTGTAGGGTATATAATAAAAAATAAAATAGAGTATTTTAAAGTTAAATACTTTAGAAATATAGAGTTAGAATACTTTAAAACTTTATATAAGCTAGGTTTGCCAGTAGCTATTCAAAATGCATTATTCACTCTTATATCTATGGCTATGGGAGTAATTGTTGCATCTTTTGGACCAGTAGCAGTAGCTGTTCAAAAGGTAGGTTCACAAATAGAATCTATATCTTGGATGAGTGCTGATGGATTTGCCTCAGCATTGTCTACTTTTACAGGACAAAATTATGGAGCATATAAATTTGACAGAATAAATAAAGGAAGTAAAATCGGATTAATAGGCGCTTTAATATGGGGAAGTATAACTACATTAGTTTTAGTATTTTTAGGCGATATAATATTTAGAGCATTTATAAATGAGCCAGATGCAATAATAAAAGGTGTAGATTATTTAAAAATCCTTGGATATTCTCAACTATTCATGTGTATAGAAATAACTATTACAGGAATACTTAAGGGGTTAGGAAGGACATATATACCTTCAGTAACAAGTATAGTATTAAATTTAGCTAGGATACCTATGGCAATTGTACTTAGTAAACCAGATATACTTGGAATAAACGGTATATGGTGGAGTATAAGCATAAGTAGTATTTTTAAAGGTATAATACTGCTTTCAATTTTTGTTATTTTAAATAAAAGTAAAAAACTTTATAAATCAAATAATAAAAATAATTTAGGTGTAAAAGACGAGTTATGTTCTTAATATAAATATTAAAAAAAGTAAGGATGATCATAAAATTGTGATTATCCTTACTTTTTTTGTTTATATATAGATAATATGGAAATTACGACTTAGGTAAATGATGGAATTAGTTATTTCCTATTGAATTAGTAGGAAATTTTGATATAATCTAACCATAGGGATTGAGAATTATTATCAATCTCCATTCATCACTAATTTAATCATCATGGAGGGAAAAATGAGAAAACTTAAATCATTAGTGTTAATGTTAGTAGCAATACTATCATTATCAGTATTAACAGGTTGTTCAAGTAACAACGAATCAGCAGACAAAGCTGAAACAAGAGTTGTAAAAACTGAAAAAGGAGATGTAGAAATACCTGCAAATCCAAAACGTATAGTTGATATTTCAGGAAGTAGTGAAGAATTAGCTATATTAGGATACGTTCCAGTGGCAACTGCTAACGTAGATTCTTACGATACAGAAAATGTACCATCATACATGAAAGAAACTTTCAAAGATACAAAAGTAGTTGGACATTCAATGATGGATACTATGGATATAGAAGCTATAATAGAAGCTAATCCAGACTTAATAATAATGGCGCCAAGACAAGAAAAAATGTACGATGAATTAAAAGAAATAGCGCCAGTTGTAATGCTTAAAGATTGTTCAAATGATTGGGAAGCAAACTTAAAACAAGTAGCTGCATTATTTGATAAAGAAGATGAAGCACAAACTTGGTTAGATAACTATTATGCAGAAGCTAAAAAAATAGGAGATGAAATAAAGAAAGCAAAAGGTGACGAATCTTATGTAGTAGCTTTAGCATCTTCTGGACAATTTATGATATTCTCTGAAGGTGGAATGGGAACTATCTTAAAAGACGATATGGGGCTTAAACAACCAGCAAATATGCCAGAACAAGATAGTATAACACTTCCAACTGTAAGTATAGAAGGACTTTCAGAAATAGATGCAGATAACATAATAGTGATAGGTATGGCATCTGACAAACAAGATTTAGCTAAAAACAGCGTATTTAATGAAATAAGAGCTGTAAAAGATGGAAACTATGTATTCTTAGATGCAAGTCCATTCTTCTCACAAGCTTATAATCCAATGGGAAGAAAATTATTATTAGACGAAGTAAAAAATGCTTTAATGTAGCATAAAATAAAGATTATTTTTAGATTAGGTGGATAAATTATATTTATTCACCTAATTTGATTTTAAGATATAAATTAGAAAATTCAAAAAAAGGAGGGTTGAATTTGGCTAATTCAAATAGAAGAAATTCATATATTTTAATTATTTGTGGATTATTGTTATTGTCTCTAGGAATATTTTTATCAGTATCAATAGGGGCAAAAGATATAGATTTTTCAACTATGATAAATAGTTTATTTGGACAAGGAAACGATATAAATTCAAAAATTATACGAGATGTAAGAATACCAAGAGCACTTGCTGGTGTATTAGTTGGAGGATTTTTAGCAGTATCAGGTGCGATTATGCAGGGGATTACTCGAAATCCTATAGCTGAACCATCAGTTATAGGTATAACTCAAGGTGCTACATTTATGGTAGCAATAGCTCTAGTATTACAACAAGTAAATTCAAATATAGTTATAGGTGGATTTTCACTTATGATATTTGCATTTTTAGGAGCTAGTATAAGTGGGTTATTTGTTTATTTTGTAAGTTCGAGATCTATGGGGAAAACTGACCCAGTAAAACTTACATTAGCAGGGACAGCACTTGGAACATTATTAATATCACTAGCTACAGGTGCAGCGATGTACTTTAACTTATCTCAACAATTAAGTTTCTGGATAAATGGTGGATTTATCGGTGTTAATTGGGAAGGTGTTAAATTATTATTTATCGTCGGCATAATCGGTATGGTATGTGCGATGGTTATGGCAAAGAGAATAACAATCCTTAGCTTAGGAGAGGATGTTGCCATTGGTCTTGGAGAAAATACAAATCGCACAAGATTTATATCACTTGTAATAGTAATATTACTTACAGGAGCGTCAGTTTCTGTAGCTGGAAATATAATATTTGTAGGTCTTATAATACCTCAAATAGCTAAAAAATTAGTAGGTGTTGATTTTAAATATATAATACCATGTTCATTTGTACTTGGTTCTGTATTAATAGTCTACAGTGACGTAATATCAAGACTTATAAATCCACCTTATGAAACACCAATAGGATCACTAACTGCTTTATTAGGTGTGCCAGTATTTATATATCTTATTAGAAAGGAAGTGAAATAATATGAAAAAAAATAAAAAATTTGCGATTATATCACTAGTTCTAATAGGTCTTATATTTGCAACATTTGTAATAAGTTTAAACATGGGTTCTTCAAGTTTAACTCCAATGGACGTAATTAAAACATTAGTCGGACTTGGAACAAAAAATCAAGAGATAGTAATATTTAGACTTAGACTGCCAAGAATACTTATGGCTTTACTAATAGGTATAGCATTAGCAATTGCAGGTACTATATTACAAGGTGTCACTAAAAATGATTTAGCTGATGCAGGTATATTAGGGATAAATTCAGGTGCTGCATTATTTGTAGTTATGTATATATATTTCTTAAACGGAAATGTATATGACGGAATAAGCAATTTTACGATATATACAATGCCATTTGTTGCACTTTGTGGTGCATTATTTGGCGCATTTTTAATATATGCATTGGCGTGGAATAAAGGTATAAATTCATCTCGTTTATTATTAATCGGGATTGGAATAAATACTGCATTTCTAGCATTACTTACAGTTTTCCAATTAAAATTTACTACACAAGAATTTAATAGAGTTGTAGCGTGGACAAACGGTAGTATATGGGGAGCAACATGGAAATACGTTTATATAATTGCTCCATTTGTAATTTTATTTGGTTCTTTTGCATTTTATAAGTCAAGAGATTTAGATGTATTAAATCTAGGAGATGAAATGTCGACAGGTCTTGGACTTGAAGTTGAAAAAGAAAGAAGAATAATGATAGTAGTTGCAGTTGTTTTAGCAGGTGTTGCTACATCAGTTGCAGGAAGTATAGCATTTTTAGGGCTAGTATCTCCACATATTGCACGTAAATTAGTTGGACCAGCTCATAAAAAGTTAATACCTGTTGCATCATTAGTAGGTGCGTTTATTTTATTAGCATCAGATACAATTGCTAGAAATATATTTGCCCCACTTGAAATACCAGTTGGACTAGTTGTTTCAGTAATTGGTGTACCTTATTTCATCTACTTAATGTTAAAAGCTGATTAAGTAAATGAATATTTAGAAGGAGGAATATAACTATGAATTCAATAGAAACTAAAAATGTAAATATAGCTTATGGCAATGTAAATATAGTTGAAGATTTAAATTTAGAAATACCAAAAGGAAAGATTACTACAATCATTGGAGCAAATGGATGTGGTAAATCTACAATTCTTAAAACAATAGCTAGAATTTTAAAAGCAAAGAGCGGAGACATATATATAAATTCTAAAAATATAAATGAACAAAGTTCAAAAGAAATAGCAAAAAATATGGCTGTTTTACCTCAAAGCCCACAAGCACCAGGAGGACTTACTGTTGAGGAGTTAATAGCTTACGGAAGATTTCCACATCAAAGTGGATTTAAAAACAACAAACAAGAAGATAAAGAGATAGTAGACTGGGCTTTAAAAGCGACAGGAATATCAGAATTTAGAGATAGAAAAATAGAAGATTTATCTGGTGGCCAAAGACAAAGAGCGTGGATTGCTATGGCTTTAGCACAACAAACAGATATACTTCTTTTAGATGAGCCTACAACTTACTTAGACTTAGCTCATCAATTAGAAGTATTAGAAGTGTTAGATGAATTAAACAAAAAATACAACACGACAATAGTTATGGTTATACATGAGCTTAATAATGCTGCTAGATTTGCAGACCATATGATAGGTGTTAAAAAAGGTAAAATATGCTGTAAGGGTACGGCTGAAGAAGTTATGACAAAAGAAAATCTTAGAGAATTATTCAATATAGATAGTGAGATTGTTACAGATCCTAGAACTAAAAAACCAGTTTGTATAACTTATGATATGGTTAGATAGGAGATAAGATGGAGAATTTAGCAAAAGACAATATAAGTAAATTATTAGTTAAATACTCAATTCCTGCTATCTTGGCTATGCTTGTAACTTGTTTATACAATACAGTCGATAGAGCATTTATAGGCTCTATGGATGGAGTTGGAGCATATGCAATATCAGGTTTAGGGGTGACAATGCCGCTATTTACATTAATCGGTGCATTTGGTGTGGCTGTATCTGTCGGAGGAAGCACTAATATATCGATAAAATTGGGAGCAAAGGACAAAGAAGAAGCTGAAATACTTCTTGGAAATACATTTGCGCTAGAGCTTTTAGGTGGATTTGTAATTATGGTCTTAGGTTTAGTCTTTATAGACCAAATTTTATATGCATTTGGCGCTAGTGCAAAAACTCTACCATATGCAAAAGACTACATGGGCGTAATTTTATTAGGTGCTGTAGTAAATTTATCTGGATTTAGTTTAAATGGAGCGATAAGAGCAGATGGCAGACCAAAACTAGCTGCTACAATTATGATAGTCTGTTCTTTATTAAATTTAGTATTTGATCCATTATTTATATTCTATTTTGGATTTGGAATAAAAGGAGCGGCAATTGGAACAGTTATATGCCAGCTTATAAACTTTATATGGACAACTTATTACTTTACAAAAGGTAATTCAAATCTAAAACTTAGACTTAAAAATATAAGATTAAAAAAAGAAGCGGTAATTGCAATATTAACTATATCAATAACTCCATTTTGTATGGAAGTTGTAACAGGTTCTATACACCTTGTTACAAATAAATTCTTACAAAGTTATGGTGGAGATTTGGCAATAGGAGCAATGACTACAATAACTTCTATAAACTTAATGTTTTTAATGCCTATATACGGACTTAGTCAAGGTATACAAACTTTAATCGCGTATAATTTTGGAGCAAAAGAATACGAAAGGACGAAGAAAATACTACTTCAAGGAATGTTTGCAGCATTTGTATTTTTATTTGGAGGATTTTTACTTACTAGATTTTTCCCAAATATGTTTGTAAATATCTTTACTAAAGATGCAGTATTAGAAAAAATATGTTTAGATGGAATGAAAATATATCTTATGACATTACCACTTCTAGGAGTATGTGTGCTAGGACCAATATATTTCCAATCTATCGGAAAAATAAAACAATCAATGTTCCTTACATTACTTAGACAAGTTATACTGTTTATACCTATAATAAGCGTAGTTCCTAGATTTATGGAGATGAAAGGTGTATGGATGAGTCAACCTATAGCTGATATTTTGGCGGCTATAATTATAACTGTATTTTTAGTTAGAGAGATAAAGTCTAGTACTAAAAATAATGAAATTCAAAAAGAAATAGCGTAAAAGTAAAAAAATACGAATAAAAATTTTATTACAATATAAAAATAAAATATAATAAAAATAAGAAATTATCCTAATAAGTAGTAATAATACATATTAGGATAATTTTTTTAGGGATTATAAATTATAAAGTTTGTAGGAGGGTATATGAAATTAAGAATTATTGACAAAGAATTTGCAATATGCAAGGTAAAAGATTTTTCACAAATTAACTTAGAAGATGAATTTTTATTTATAGGAAAAACGGATGACGAACATTCAATAGTTTGTGAAATGCAATCTATACCAAATAATTGTACCGATATTGATGAGGGGTGGATTGCATTTAAAATAGAGGGACAAATTGATTTTTCACTTATAGGGATAATATCTAAATTATCTACAATACTTGCAGAAACTAAAGTCGGCATTTGTGCATTGTCTACATACGATACTGATTATATACTAGTAAAAAAAGAAAATTTAGAAGATGCAAAAAATGCATTAAGAGAACATGAGTATATTGTAGAGTAAAATATTAGAAATTAAGGTTAATTTAAGTTTTTTATTATACTATTATCTCATAGTAAATAATAAGAGCTAGTTAATTTGTAAAAAGTTATTTGAATTTAAATAACTAATACTTAAAATAATTTTTTTGATGATTTTTTTAGTAATAACTCCCCGAAAAAAGGATGTGGCGGCGCATCCTTTTTTCATGTTTAAATTTACTTTTAAGAAAATTTTAATGAATATATATATACAATAGTTTATAATTAAGAAGAAGTTAGACAATGGAGGAAGAGTTATGAGACTTTTACAAGTAATTAACTTAGCTAGAGATTATTTGGGGTTAGGCGTAATAGGCTTAATTTTTATAGGGATAATATATATTTTATTTTTTAGAAAATTTTTAAAAAATCATGTTAAAGCTAACATAAAAAAAGTAATAGTATTTTGCATTTTATTTTGCTACATAGTAATCGTAATCGGTGCAACTATTTTTATAAGAGCAGGAGTATATGAACATGCAAATTTACATTTATTTAGCTCATATATAGAAGCGTGGAATAATTATTCAAAATCATATTGGAGAAATATAATTTTAAATATTTTAATGTTTGTTCCATTTGGATTTTTACTCCCACTTTTTAGCGAAAAATTTAAAAAATGCTACATAACTCTTAGTTTAGGATTTTTGTTTACTTTAGGAATAGAGACAACTCAATATATAACAAAAAGAGGAATTTTTGAAGTGGATGATATAATGAATAATTTTATAGGAGCTCTTATTGGATATAGTTTAGTAATGTTTATTTTATTAATTATATCTAAAGAAAAGACAAAACTTAAATCATTAAAATTAATCATATATATCTTACCAACACTGATAGCTATATTTGCTGGATATAAAATAAATAATGCTTATAACATGCAGGAGTTTGGAAATTTAAGTAGCAATTATAATTATAAATATGATATGTCAAAGGTTTCACTAAAAAGTAATGTAAAAATATATGACAATGAAGATAAACAGAAGATGGTTTATAAATTAAAGAGGTTGAGTGCAGATGAAGCTTTAGAATTTGCAGAAAACTTTTTTGAAAAATTAGAAACAGAAGTAGATAAATCTAATATAGTTATTCATAATAATGAAATAATGTATAGCTCAATTGATGATAGATACAAGATGACTGTATATTTAAATGGTGGAGTATATAATTTTACTGATTATAAATGTAATGATAAATTGATAAACCAAGATATGGATGAAGAAAGTGTTAAAAAAGTATTAAATGATTATAATGTAGGGCAATATAATCATTCTCAATTTGAGCAAGAAATAGAAGATAGAGAGAAATTGTCATCTTATAATTTTAGAGTTGATTTAGACGAAAAAGATAATAAATTAATTGATGGATATTTAAATATAAATCAATTTAATAAAATACTGAGTATATACAATTATATATATACTTATAATCCATATGGCAAGTATAAAATCATAAGCGAGAAAGAGGCTTATAACAAGTTAAAAGAAGGAAAATTTAATTCTTATGAACTTTACAATATAAAATCAATATTGATTAGAAGTATTAAGTTGTGTTATCAGCTAGACAGCAAAGGATATTATCAACCAGTATATAGGTTTGAATGTACGATAGATGGAGATGGAAGGTCTATATTTATACCTGCTTTAGAAGATATAAAATAATATTTAATATTGTAGATAAAAGAGTGTATTTTAAATTATAAAATTTTTAAATACACTCTTTTTAATTTTAATCTATAATAGCGACTGCTCTAACTGACGCTCCATCGGAATTTAAAAATTTGAGTGGAAGGGCACAAAATGTAAATAATTGACTATCGATTTGATCTAAATTACAGAGATTTTCGATTATAACTAAATTGTTTTTTAATATTTTATGGTGTATAGGCAAATCTTCGCTATCAATAGATTCTATAGAAATTACATCTAGACCAATTCCTTTTTTATTAGTTTTTATTAGATAATCGGCAACTTCTTCACTTATAACTGGAAATTTATCGAAATATTTTGGAGTATCCCAGTATTTGTCCCAATTAGTTTTAAACAATACAAAGTCAGCATATTCTATCATCACTTTATATTTATCTATATAAGATATATCGATAATGTCTCCTTCTGATAAATCGCTACAATCAATAACTATAGCCTTTCCGACGAATTTATCTGCAGGAAATTTATCTAAAGTAATGCCGTCTTCTCTTACATGAGCAGGAGCATCCATATGTGTTCCAGTATGAGAAAACATTGTAAGTAGAGTTTCTCTAAACCCATCTGTTTCAAATGTACTAGCTGGGGCTAATTTTGGTGGCTCTGTCCCAGGAAAGACGGGTATATTTTCTTTTATAGTATGAGTTAGATCTATAACTTTCATAATGACCTCCTTATAATAATAGAATTTAATAAAATTATACTAAATTTTATTATAATCTATATAATGATTTATATAAATTTATTTGAAAAGGGGAGAAGCTTAATTGTTAAAACAAAGTGTTATAAAAAGGGGAAAAGAAATATCTGATTATTTGATAGATATTAGAAGAGATTTGCACAAAACACCAGAGTTGGCTATGGAGGAATTTGTAACAAGAGATAAGATAAAAAAATATTTAAATGAAATAGGAATTGATTATATTGAGTTTAAACATCATAGAGGGATAATGGCGTATATATACAAAGAAAATGCAAAGACGACTATTGGTATAAGAGGAGATATAGACGCACTTCCTATACAAGAAGTAAAAGAAAGTGAGTATAAATCCCAAAATGATGGTGTTATGCATGCTTGTGGACATGATGCACATACTACTATGTTAATTGGAGCTTGTAGATTACTATATGAAATAAGAGATAAATTAAATGTAAATATAAAATTTTTCTTTGAACCAGCAGAAGAAAAAGATGGAGGGGCTAAGTTCTTTGTAGAAGATGGGCTTATGGAAAATCCAAAAGTTGAGCATATGTTTGGGGCACATGTCCAAGGTTATTTGGATACTAAAGTTATAGAATCAAAATATGGGACATTAAACGCAAGTACTAATTCCATTTCAATCGAGGTAAAAGGAAAGAAAGGTCATGGAGCATATCCGCAAAACGGAGTAGATGCATTAGTTGCAGCAGCGCAGATAATAACATCACTACAAAGCATAATTAGCAGAAATTTAGCTCCACAAGATATGGCAGTTTTAACCCTTGGAAAAATCCAAGGTGGAGATGCTGGTAATGTTATTTGTGATGAAGTCAAAATAAGCGGAACACTCAGAACTTTAGACAGCTCACAGAGGGAGTTTATTATAAAAAGAGCAACAGAAATAGTAGAAAATACTGCTGCTGCATATAGATGTCGTGCTAAATTCAATATAAATGAAAATGGATATGATGCGCTTATAAATGATAAAGATTTAGTAGATGTAGTCAAAAAAAATGCAGAAGAATTTTTAGGAGAAGGAAGCTTTATATTTAAAGATTATCCATCTATGGGAGGTGAAGACTTTTCTTTTTTCACAGAAAATTGTAAAGGTGCATTTTTCCATGTTGGATGCGCAAATAAAGAAAAAGGAATAACATCTCTTATACATACTGCTGATTTTGATATAGATGAGAGATGTTTAAGTATAGGAGCGATTATGCACACATTAAATGTGCTGTATTTTAATTAATTAAAATTATAATAAACAGAAATTTTTAGGTCGAAGTTATATATGCGGCCTATTTTTATATACAAAACGATATAAACTATATGTATTTTGATAAGCATAATTTAAGTAAATATATTTAAATTCAAATTACATGATTATATGATATATAAAATTATAATTTATACAAATGTGCAAATAATATAAAAGAAAACTGCTATTTAAAATAACAAATATTGAGTTTGATAATATATACATTTATAAATTTATCAAGGAGAGTAAAATGAAAAAGAATACATTGAGAGTAATCCCTTTAGGCGGATTAGGTGAAATAGGAAAAAATATAACTGCAATAGAATATGAAGATGAAATAATAGTGATAGATTGTGGAGTTTCGTTCCCAGATGACGATATGTTGGGGATTGACTTAGTTATACCGGATATAACTTATTTATTAGACAACAAAGAAAAAGTAAAAGGGCTATTTATAACTCATGGACATGAGGATCATATAGGCTCAATTCCGTACATTTTAAAACAACTAAATATGGATATATATGCGACAAGATTGACAATAGGACTTATCGAAAGTAAATTAGAAGAACACAAAATAGATAAAAGAAATTTAATTCCTGTAAAAGCAGGAGATGTTATAAGATTTAATAAACTAAGTGTAGAATTTATTAGAGCAACTCACAGTATAGCAGATGCTTGCTCTTTAGCTATTTTTACACCACTTGGCACAATTGTTCATACTGGTGACTTCAAGATAGATTATACTCCTATTGATGGAAGAGTTATGGACTTAAATAGATTTTCGGCATTGGGAGAAGAGGGTATATTATTATTAATGGCAGATAGTACAAATGTCGAAAGAAGCGGCCATTCACTTTCTGAAAAGACAATAGGTGAAACTCTAAATAGAATTATAAGAGGGGCTACAGGTAGGGTTATAGTAGCTACATTTGCATCTAATATACATAGGATGCAACAAGTAGTAGATGCATCACTAACACAAAATAGAAAGATTTGCTTTAGTGGAAGGAGTATGGAAAATGTAAGTAAGGTGGCTATGGAGCTTGGCTATTTACATATACCAGATGACGCAGTAATAAACGTAGATGAACTAAATAATTATGATGACAATATAACTATAATTACAACAGGAAGTCAAGGAGAACCAATGGCTGGGCTTTCGAGAATTGCATATGGAAATCATAGAAAAATAAAGTTACAAGAAAATGATTTATTTATAATTTCTGCCTCACCAATACCGGGAAATGATAAAATGATATCAAAGGTAATAAATCAACTTTATAAAAAAGGTGCAGAAGTTATATATGAAGATTTAGAAGATGTTCATGTTTCTGGACATGCATATCAAGAAGAATTAAAACTTATTCACTCTATAACTAAACCTAAATATTTCTTGCCAGTTCATGGTGAATATCGTCACTTAAAACACCATGCCGACTTAGCTAAAAAAATGGGTATGTCGGGAAATAATATATTCACAATGGAAACAGGAGATGTACTTGAGATAACAGAAGATGGTGCAAGAGTAGCTACTAAGGTGCGCACAGGTGTACTTTATGTAGATGGGATAGGAGTAGGTGATGTAGGAAATATAGTTTTAAGAGACAGAAGAAATTTAGCTCGTGATGGTATGGTGATAATAGTTTTTGCAATAGACAGAGAAAATTTATATCTAGCATCAGGACCAGATGTAATAACAAGGGGATTTATATATGCACGAGAAAGTGAAGAGATTATAAACGAAATAAAAGAAGTCTCTAGACAAAAAATAGAAGAGTGCTTAGAAGATGAAACAATAGGATGGCAAGTTTTAAAAGGAAGTGTAAGAAAAGCTGTAGAAACATTATTATTTGAAAAAACAAAGAGAAGACCGAGCGTATTTCCTATTATAATGGAAATATAAGAAGAAATTTTAGGGGGAATTAAATTGAGTAAATATATTGAATTT
Organism: uncultured Intestinibacter sp.; assembly: GCF_902468165.1. Classification (NCBI taxonomy): domain Bacteria; kingdom Bacillati; phylum Bacillota; class Clostridia; order Peptostreptococcales; family Peptostreptococcaceae; genus Intestinibacter; species uncultured Intestinibacter sp. The sequence goes on along the minus strand of NZ_CABQXJ010000004.1, from coordinate 40,022 downwards.
AAAAATGTGAAAAAGGTCTATAAAATGGGGGAGGTAAATATAGAAGCATTAAGTGGAGTGAATTTTTCTGTAGATAAAGGTGAATTTGTGGTTGTGGCAGGTGCAAGTGGAGCTGGAAAAAGTACAATACTAAATATATTAGGTGGAATGGATAGTCCAACTAGCGGAGAAATCATAGTCGATGGAAAGTATATAAATGATTATTCTAATAAAGAGCTAATAACATATAGAAGATATGATATCGGATTTGTATTTCAATTTTACAATTTAGTGCAAAATTTAACTGCAAAAGAAAATGTAGAGTTGGCAACTCAAATCTGCAAAGATCCACTAAATATAGATGAGATTATGGAAGCTGTTGGACTACAAGATAGAAAAAACAACTTCCCAGCACAATTATCTGGAGGTGAGCAACAAAGGGTTGCAATAGCAAGAGCGCTTGCCAAAAACCCAAAGATACTTTTATGTGATGAACCTACAGGTGCATTAGATTATAATACAGGAAAATCGATTTTAAAATTATTACAAGATATGTGTAGAACTATGGAGATGACAGTAATAATAATCACACATAATTTGGCTTTAACACCTATGGGAGATAAAGTAATCAGAGTTAAAAATGGTAAAATAGAAAGTGTAGTAATAAATGAAAATCCAACTCCTGTGGAAAGGATTGAGTGGTAATATGAAAAGTGCACTTAATAAAGATTTTATCAGAGATATAAAAAATTCAAAGGGAAGATTTATTTCTATTTTACTAATAGTTGCATTGGGGGTAGCTTTCTTTTCTGGGATTAAGGATGCACCTCTAGTTATGAAAAAAACATCAGATTCATATTATGATGATTATAATTTAATGGATATAAGGATAACATCTACTTTAGGGCTTACTGATAACGATGTAGATGAAATTAAAAAGATAGAAAAAGTAGATGGCATAAAAGGAACATACGCTATAGAAGCAATATCAACTTATAAAGATAAAGACAGTGTAGTTCAAGTACAAAGTATAAATTTAGATGATTACAAACAAAACAATAAAAATTATATAAATAGACTCAAAGTAGTCAAAGGTAGATTGCCACGAAATAGTGGCGAATGTGTAATTGAAAAATCTAAATATCAATTTTTAGGATATCCTATAGGAAGTAAGATAAAAATAGAATCTGGAGTAGATGACGATATTGGAAATAGCCTCAAAAAGAAAGAATATACAGTCGTGGGATATGTAAATACTCCATATTATTTGTCTCATGAAAAAGGAAATGCCTCTATAGGTGGAGGTAGAATACAAGGGGCAATGATGATTTTAGATAGTGATTTTAACTTGGATGTATACACAGATATTTACTTAACTGTAAAGGGAGCTAAAAACTTAGATACTTATTCAGAAAAGTATCAAAACTTAATAGATTCAGTTACAGAAGATATTGATAAAATAAAAGAAAATCAAATAGAAACTAGATATAATCAAGTAATATCAGAAGCCAAAAAAGAGTTAGATAAGGGAGAAAAAGAATATAACGAAAATAAAGAAAAAGCTGAAAATGAAATTAAAGATGCACAAACTAAAATAGATAATTCAAAATTAAAATTACAAAATAGTAAATTACAACTCGACTCACAAAAACCAAAGACTCAAAGTGAAATAATAAACAGCAAGAAGCAAATACAAAGTGCAAAATCACAGCTTGAATATGGAAAACAACAGTATCAAAATTCACTTAAAGAATTTCAAACTCAAAAGAAAAACGCAGAAGCTGGATTTATACAAGCAGAATCAAAGATAAAACAACTACAATCGCAACAATATCAACTACAACAACAATCAAGTGAGTTAAATTCACTGCTTAATAATCAAAATCTAACTCAAGAACAAAAATATTACTACCAAAATCAATTAGAATCTATAAATCAAAATTTATCACAATTAACATCAAGTATATCATATGCTAAAAATGAATTAGAAAATCAAAAGCAAGCTCTTAAACAAGCTGAAAATAAATTAAATCAGACAAAGCAAACTCTAGACACAAACGAAGCTAAGATAAAGCAATCAGAAATTACATTACAAAACTCAGAAAAAAGTGCAAATATCCAAATTTCACAAGCAGAACAAGAAATAAAAAATGGACAAGCTGAAATAGAGCAAGCGCAAAAAACTTTAGACGAAAAGAAAAAAGATACAGAAAGCCAGCTATCAGAGGCTAAAAAGAAATTGGAAGATTCTAAAGCTCAGATAAAAAATATTGAACGTCCAACATGGTACGTTTTAGATAGAGATAGCCATAGATCTTTCGTCGAATATGAAGGATGCGCCAATAGCATAGATGCACTTGCAAAAATATTCCCTGTATTTTTCTTTGCAGTGGCGGCTCTTGTATGTTTGACAACTATGACGAGAATGGTAGATGAACAGAGAATAAATATAGGTACTTTAAAAGCGTTAGGATATACTGTATTTGATATAGCTAAAAAATATATATTATATGCATTTACAGCTAGTATAGCTGGTAGTGTGCTTGGTTTATTGATAGGATTTTCTGTATTTCCAATAGTAATTTTTTATTCGTATGGAATGATGTATACTCTTCCAGATATGCAAGTAGCTATCGATATAGTACTAGCTATAGGAATTACTATAGTTGCAGTACTAATAACAACATTATCAGCTTATATAGCTTGTAAAAAGGAATTGATGGAAGAACCATCAGCACTTATGAGACCGAAAGCGCCAAAAAACGGAAAGAGAATATTATTAGAAAGAGTAGATTTCATATGGAAGAGACTTAGTTTTATAAGTAAGGTAACTCTCAGAAATATATTTAGATACAAAAAGAGATTTTTTATGACAGTATTGGGGATAGCTGGATGTACGGCACTTTTAGTTACTGGATTCGGTATAAAAGACTCTATCCAAATGATAGTAAGCGGACAATATGGCGAAATATTAAAATACGATATGCAAGTATCACTTACAAATAAATTAACAGATAAAGAAATAGAAAATATAGATAAAGAATTAGATAAAACTCAAAATATTAAATCATATGAGTTTTTTGTATATGAAAATGGAGAAGTCAGAACTAAAAAAGGCAATGAAGAAGTGAATATAGTTATTCCAGATAACCTAGATAAATTAAATAAATTTATTCATCTTAGAGAGAGAGTTAGCCATAAGAAGATAAACTTAGATAATGACGGTTTAGTACTTAGTGAAAAAGCAGCTAGAGTTATAGGCGCATCAGTAGGAGATACAATAAAATTAAAAAATAGTGATGATATAACTGTAGAGGCAAGAGTAAGCGCCATAACAGAAAACTATATATCTCACTATGCATATATGACTAAAGATTATTACAACAAACTATTTAATAATATACCTCAAAATAATAAAGTTTTAGGTATTTTAAATAGTACATCATCAAAACAAGAAGATAAATTATCTGAAGAGATAATAAATGTAGATGGAATATCAGGCGTCACATTTAATACAATATCAAAGCAGACATTTAGCAATACGATTAAAAATTTAAACTATGTAGTTTTAGTTATGATAGTTTCTGCCGGTTCTTTAGCATTTGTAGTTTTATATAACTTGACGAATGTAAATATCTCAGAGAGAATTAGAGAAATTGCAACGATAAAGGTTTTAGGTTTTTATGATGGAGAGACAGCAGCTTATATTTATAGAGAAAACATCATACTTACAATAGTGGGAATGATAGTAGGGCTCGTATTAGGTAAGTTTTTACACCAATATATTATGATCACTGTAGAAATAAAATCTATGATGTTTGGAAGAATAATAAGTTTGAAAAGTTATATTATAGCAGCTATTTTGACAATATTACTTTCACTTATAGTAAACATAGTAATGTATTATAAGTTGAAAAATGTAAAAATGGTAGAGTCGTTGAAATCAATCGATTAAAAATTTATGAAAAAGTTTTGGAAATTTAATGTCAAAAATATTATATTCAACATAGTATAATTTAGAAATAAAAATTATCAGCAAGGGGGAACAATATAATGTTAGAAAGATTTTTCGGCGGTTGCGACGGTGGATTCTTTGGTATGGGATGGTGGATAATAATATTATTCTTCTTATTCCTAGCATTTGGAGAAACTTGGGTTGATATAGATATTTGTGCATGGATACCATTCTTAATATTATTATTAATAGTTTGTGCAAGTACTGGCATAGATGGTGTTGATGACGGCTGTGGATGTGGCTGCTAATATTAAATAAAACAAATTATAATTAATTAATAGGGCATATAAAATAGTTTTATAAATTATTTTATATGCCTTTTTAATATTTAAGGAGATTATATCTAATAGCAAAGACTGATACAATACTTACGCAGGGATTTAATTATGTTAGGACTGTTTTTGAAAGTAAAGATATACCGCTTGAAGTAGCTTTATCAAATAAGAATAATATAACTATTTATGTAAATGGAAGTATACTCACAAATCAAAATGTAAATATCAAATCAGCAAGAGGATTAAATAAAAACTACAAAACAGATTCTAATGGAATGATTTCTAACTTAAAAATAAGAGATTTAAGACAGGGAATAACAGTCACTTATAATGCAGGAAATAATCAAACCTATGTATGCTCTTATATAGTTGAGTCTAATAAATTATTTACACCACTTTACTTTGAAGCACAAAAACCGATGTTATATTGTTGTTTATTATCAGCAGTACTTATGAAAGATGTATATGTTGCCAAATATCCTCAATTTAATGGCTCAATTGGTGCGGCAATAATGGCAAAAGAAAGAGGAGAAGTTATATGATAGGGACAACGCTGATATCTTGCATAACGGGAGGATTTTCAATTGGACTTGGATGTGGTACTTGTTGTAGTCCAGCTATAGGTGTATTTTTATCGACTTATATAGTTTCACATTCACAAAATATGAAAAAGGCGTTTATTACATTTTTTAGTTTTTTCTTTGGAAAAATTCTCTCTGTAATAAGCCTTTGTATGATTAGCTCATATCTAGGAAATAAATTTTTATTTAAAGATGGACATATTGGCTCAATCGACTTGAGTAAAGTAATGAGTATAACATTTATAGTTTTAGGTTCATTTTTAATAGTGAAGTATTTCTATAATAGACAAAAAAGCGACAGATCATGTAAGTCTTGTAGTGGAAGTTGTGGGTCTAATTTAAAAAATAAAGATTGGCCACCTTTAATAATAGGAATAGCTTACGGTCTTACACCATGTGCACCTCTTCTTTTAATAATTGGGTATGCAAGTACAATATCTATTACAAATGCGATATTACTTGGACTTTGTTTTAGTATGGCAAGTATAATTTCACCTATGATAGTAGTTGTATTGCTTTCAGGCATAATTTCAAATAATTTATATGAAGAATTGCCAAAGTACATAGATTTATTTAAATTGATGTGTTATGGAGTATTGATATTTATAGGAATAAAAACTTTATAATTAAAAAATAAAAGTCAGCTTATAACTTTTTGTACTTTTTTTAATAATATTATTAGATATTATAAGGAAAAATACAGTATATAGGCTGGCTTTTTTGAATTTAAATTTTATTAAAATAAAATCTTGAAATAATTTTAACTGGATTGTATAATATAACCTTAGTGATAAATAAGTATTTGTGTAATTAGTATTTTTTTAGTATTTGCCCATAAGGCGAATATAATTTTTTTTATGTGTAGAAAATTTATTTTAAAGACGGAAAATTAGAGAGGTGTTAAAGTATGAAACAAGGTTTTGATGCAAAAAAATATTTAGAACAACAATCTAAATATATATTAGAAAGAGTTAATAATTTCGACAAACTTTACATAGAGTTTGGTGGAAAACTTATCGGAGATTTACATGCAAAGAGGGTTTTACCTGGATTTGATGAAAATGCTAAGATAAAAGTATTACAACATATCAAAGATCAATTAGAGGTTGTAATCTGTGTTTATGCTGGAGATATCGAAAGAAACAAAAAAAGAGGCGATTTCGGTATAACTTACGATATGGAAGTTCTAAGATTAATAGATGATTTAAGAACTTATGAATTAGATGTAAACAGTGTAGTTATAACAAGATATGAAGGACAACCTGCAACTACAGTATTTATAAATAAATTAGAGCGTCGTGGTATAAAAGTTTACAAACATGCTCCAACTAAAGGGTATCCATCTGATGTAGATACAATAGTTAGTGATGAAGGATATGGTGCAAACCCATATATAGAAACTACTAAACCAATAGTTGTTGTTACAGCTCCAGGACCAAACAGTGGTAAATTGGGAACTTGTTTAAGCCAATTATATCATGAACATAAAAGAGGAAATTCTGTAGGATATTCAAAATTCGAAACATTCCCAGTTTGGAATCTTCATTTAAATCATCCAGTAAACGTAGCATATGAAGCTGCAACTGTAGATTTAAAAGACGTAAATATGATAGATTCATTCCATTTAGATAGATATGGAGTAAAAGCTACAAACTACAACAGAGATTTAGAGTTATTCCCTGTTCTTAAAAAGATAATAGAAAAAATAACAGAAGAAGAGTCAATATTCCAATCACCAACAGATATGGGTGTTAATAGAGTAGGATTCGGAATATATGATGATGAAGCAGTAAGCGAAGCATCAAGACAAGAAATAATAAGAAGATACTTTAAAACTGGTTGTGAATACAAAAAAGGTGAAGTAAATAAAAGTTCATATGAAACTATGTCTTTAATAATGGAAAAATCAAACTTAAAACCTGAAGATAGAAAAGTTGTTATACCAGCTAGAGAATACAGCGAAAAATTAAAAGCAGCTGGAGAAAAAGATGAATTATGCACAGTAGTAGCATTAGAATTAAATGATGGAAATATAATAACAGGAAGAAGCTCAGAATTAATGGGAGCTAGTGCAGCAGCAGTATTAAATGCAGTAAAAGTTCTAGCTAATATTCCAGATGATATGTTATTAATATCACCAGTTATATTAGAACCAATCATAAAATTAAAAACTGATACTTTAGGAAGTAGACAAGTTTCATTAAGCTTAGAAGAAGTATTAACAGCACTTTCAATATGTGCAGTTACAAATCCAGCAGCTCAAATGGCTATGGATCAATTAGTAAAATTAGAAGGAGCACAAGCTCATTCAACTACTATGCTTAGCAAAGATGATGAACAAACATTTAGAAAATTAGGTATAGATGTGACTTGTGAAGCAGTTTACCCTTCTCAAAATTTATACTATGTGTAAATTGTATTTGATAGGAAAATAAATTGTAGATAAATTTTTATATATAGAAAATGAGCCTTCTATCGTAGATAGAAGGCTATAAATTATTTTTATTCGTATAATTTTTTGTGTAAGTATTTTGTGTAAGTATTAAGTATTTTAAAGACCTCAAATTTTTGAGGTGGAATATTATTGTATAATTTTTTTATAGAAAAGTCAATGTATTTTTCATAAAAAATTATATTATAAATGTAAGTTAATATTTGTGATATATTTTTGTTGAGAGAGTGTAGTAGTGTTAAACTGCTACACTCTCTTTTTATAATATATAAAAGTAAATCTAAAGAATGAACAAAGTCGACCGCGAATGGCTGCAGTGAATCTTTGAGCAACGGACGAAGTCGTTGGCGATATGAACGCAGTGAATCTTATAAATAAGTTATAGAATGGTTGTAATTTAAGATTTCATCTAATTTATTTTTATCTAATAATCCTCTTTCTAAGACGATTTCTTTTACCTTTTTAGGATCATTATTGCTTTTAGATACAATTTCGCAAGCCATATCATAACCTATGTAAGGAACTAATGCAGTTGCGAGAAGAACGATTGAATTATCTAGATGTTTTTTGCAATTTTCCTCATTGGCAGTAATAGTATTAATACATTTTGTTCTAAATATTTTTAATGTTTCTGTAAGCAATGTTAAACTTTCAAGTATACTATCTGCAATTAAAGGCATAAATGCATTTAATTCAAAATTACCGTTCGCTGCACACATACTGATTGCACTGTCATTTGCCATGACTTTTATTGCTACTTGTGTTACCATTTCTGGAATTACAGGATTTACTTTACCGGGCATAATCGTACTTCCGGCTTGCATATCAGCAAGATGTATTTCATTAAATGGTTTTGAATTCATTATGCGTAAATCTGTAGATATTTTCATAATATTTACCGCTAATGATTTTAGAAGTCCTGATACTTCAACAAATACATCATTGTTTTGAGTTAAATCTATAGGATATTCAGATTTTGCAAGTCCAATTCCTGTTAAATCTCTAATTATTTCAATAACTCTAAAAGTATATAATCTATTTGCATTACTTCCTGTGCCTATAGCAGTTCCACCTAAGTTTACTTGTCTTAGTCTTTCTTCAACTTTATAAATTCGCCACCTATCTCTAGCAATTGCCTGAGCATATGCTCCAAATTCTTGTCCTAAAGTTATGGGAAGGGCATCCATCATTTCAGTACGTCCTAGTTTAACTACAAATTCAAATTCATTTTCTTTTCTTTGTAGTGCTTCTTGCAACTTACTACATTCATCACTAAGAGCTCTAACTAAGTTAATACATGCAATCCTTAAAGCTGTTGGATACACATCATTTGTAGATTGCCCCATATTTACATGGTCTAAAGGATGAATATAATCGTAATCGCCAGGTTCTTTCCCAAAAATTTTTAATGCTAAGTTAGCTATAACTTCATTTACATTCATATTAGTGGAAGTTCCAGCACCACCTTGAAGGGCATTAGTTATAAAATTTTCATCATACTTTCCAGATAAAATTGCATTACATGCTTCAACTATTGCATTTGCTCTTTCTTTATCTAATGTTTTAACTTTTTCATTTGCCATAGCAGCAGCTTTTTTAACAGTTACCATAGCATAAATAAGTTCTTTTCTTACTTTTGAATTGCTTATATTAAAATTTTCAAAAGCACGGGCAGTTTGAATTCCATAAAGTAGGTCTTTATCAATACTTACTGTCCCTAACTTATCTTTTTCAATTCTTTTTTTAGGATTATTATTTGTTTTGTCAGTTTGATTTATTGTAATATTGTCCATAAAATCACTCCTGTTCTTCTAATAAGTAAGATACATGAGGAAAGGCTTCTACTGTTCTATGTAAAATTCCCTGCATATATGCTATTAAAATACCATAATTAGTTATAGGAATATTTTGATCTTGTGCACATTTTATTCTATATTTCATCTCTCTAGCATTTAGAGTACATCCACCACAGTGAACTATCATCTTGTACTTTGATAAATCGTATGGGAATTCTACGCCACTTGAAAATTCAAAATTAAGTCTTTTACCACAATGTTGCATTATCCATCTCGGTATTTTTACACGACCGATATCATCACATTGTCTATGGTGTGTACATCCTTCAGAAAGTAAAACAGTATCACCATCGTTTAAACTTTCTATGGCTTTTGCACCTTTTACTAATTCTTCTAAATCGCCTTTATATCTGGCAAATAGAATTGAAAAGGAAGTTAATAAAATATCTTTTGGAGTATCTGCTGAAACTTTAGCAAAAACTTGAGAATCAGTTATTACTATTTTAGGCTTTTTACCTAAGCTAGCTAAAGTATCTCTAAGTTCATATTCTTTTACAACAATTGCAGTTGCATCTGATTCTAATATATCTCTTATTGTTTGTTGTTGAGGAAGTATCAATCTTCCCTTTGGAGCGGCTTTATCTATAGGGACTACAAGGACTACAAAATCAGAAGGGTCTAATAAATCGCCTACAATTTGAAATTTTGATTCATCTGAAGGTGCTTGTTTGGCTATAAGTTCTTTTAATTCATATATATTTTCTTTTGTTATAGAGCTGACCCACATAGTATTAGGAGAGTCTTCTAGAGGTAAGTCTAAATTTTTTTCTTTTACTAAGTCTAATTTATTCATTACTACTATATACGGAATTTTTTTTTCTTTAAATTTTTCTATTAAAGCGTTGTCTTGTGGAGTTACCCCGATTAATCCATCGACAACTAATATGCCTATATCGGTTTTATTTAAAACTTGATAACTTTTTTTAACACGCATTTTACCAAGTTCCCCAGTATCATCAAGACCAGGAGTATCAATTATCATTACAGGACCTAAAGGCAACAGTTCCATAGCCTTTGAAACAGGGTCAGTAGTTGTACCTTTTACATCAGATACTATTGCTAAATCTTGATCTGTTATTGCATTTATTACACTTGATTTTCCAGCATTACGTTTCCCAAATATACCTATATGCACACGTTCTGCAGAAGGTGTAGAGTTTAAGCTCATCTAAATTTCCCCCTTAAAATAAAATTACCTTGCAAAAAGCAAGGATATTAAAAAATATTTTGAAACCTTATACTTTTTCCTCGGAATAACCTCTGAATCAGTTTGGTCTTTTATATTAGTTATAACAAAAATAATTTCGGTTACAACTTTAATAAAATTATATCATAATAAGTTTTTAATTATCAATAAATGGAAAAATTAATATGAAAAGTGTCAAAGATTGGTGTTTTTAGGTTGGAAAATTTATAAATTAACAATATAATTTAAGTAGAAGACAGAATTAGGGTTTATGTGTAATTTTCAAAATTGAAATATAAATAAAAGAAGGTTATTAATATGGATAAAAAACAAATACAAAGAGAAAGTCTAAAAAATATACTATATAGTATATTTGATAATTATGGAGATTTATCAAAAAAGATATACATAGTAATTAGTGATGTAGAAAATAATAAACATATTTGTGAAGAAATTTTAAAAATAATAAACAAAAATACACCATCATTTATTAGAAAAATATTAGTTGGTTATAATGATGATAACAAAAATGTCGCGGTTAAATTAAAAAGAAGAAATGAAAAATTTAATATAGTAGAAAAATATGATTTAAATAGCAAAGATGACGTAGTAATAGATATATATAATATGGATTTATCTAAAGAAAAGTACAGTTATGAAAGTAAATTTATTGTAGGTTATATTGTAAGTTTAGATGATATTAAAAAGACTAAATTCTTTAAAGAGATAAAAAAGAAAATTATATCTAATAGAGAAGTTAAAAGTGAAAATCAAATAGCTTTAAATCTAAATGATTTATATAATATCTGTATAGAGCAGACAGTATGGAAAAATGAAGATGATATAAGTAAAATGAATAATTGGATTTACAATATAATAAATCCACATGCTTTAAATAGTGAATTGCTTAATAAAATGCTAGATACAATAAATGAACAATTAGACAATCTAAAATTTTCTTCATACTTAGAATATATTTTATCTAAAAGCGAAAATAAAACACTAGAATATATTTCACCATCAGGAGATTTATACAAACTACTGCTTTTTGAAGATATACTTAGAATAGATTATAAAGATAAGTGTAAAGTAAAAATTGATTTAGATGTAGACTATATAGGCACATGGTGGAGCGAAAATATCTTACCTCTATTTAAAGCAAAATATAATAAAGAAGATTTAGTAAACGAATTACAACTAGAAATTAAAAAGAATGAAATAATAGATTTTCATGGGAAAAATTTTGAAAAGTTCAAAAATAAAATAATAAGTGAGATACAAAAAGAATATAGCGAACTTGAAGTTTTAGAAGATAATTCTGAAAAAGATGAGAAAATATCTTTAGAGCAAAATATAAAAGAACTGAAGACTGAAAATATATCGGATTTAGAACATACAATTGAGCAAAGTCATCTAAAATATCAAGGAAATAGGGAACTTTTAAAAGAATATTGTAGCGATAAATTTATAGATATATTAGAAAACAAAGAAAAAAGTTATAGCCTAAAAGAATTAGAACAATTTCTAAGAGAAAATGAAGACTACTTCAATGATAAAGCATATGTATATTTTGAAATATGTATACAAAAGAAAATTCAAAACTTAGAAGAAAATCTTTTAAATGATATTTGTGATGTAAAAGATTTACAAGACCTTGAAAACTTACATAATAAAATTTTAGAAAATGGTGACTTTGTAAAATGTGAAGATTTAGAGAGTATTATTTTTACAAAAATGGAGTCAATCATAAAAAAACTAAATTTAGCAGAAATAAACGACGAGGACAATATAAGAATAGCAAATAATATATATGATAATACTGAATCAATTAATTTAGAAAAATATCCTGTTGCTGAATTGCTTATCTGCAGAGATATAAATATAGACTTAGACAACGTAATGGATTCCATAAATTATTTGAAAGATACAATAGACGAAATCAAAGAAACTGTAGTAGATAACTGTATTTTTAATTATGAATATTACAATATGAATATACAAATAAATGGAACAGATAATTACTATACTATTAAATTTAGATACTTAAATGATTTAGTAGACTATATAAAAATAAAAGAGGGAAATAAATTTTTACTTAATTTAAAAAGCATAAATAAAGATGTAAAATATAAGAAAAGAGTTTTTAATAAAGGTAATACTGAAATAATAAAAGAAATAGATAATTTCTATTTAGAAAAACAACTTGCTAAAAGTAAATAAAAATATACTAGAAACTTTATTCGAGGTTATATATTAAAACATATAAAGACAATTATAAAAATATTTGATATACTTAACAGTGAATTTAAATTTGGGAGGGAAAATATGAACAATAAGGAAATAAGCATCACCCCATCTAACAGCAAGAAAGTTTCATATGTAGTAGTTTTTGCAATAGTTGCATTAGTATATCTAGTAATGATGAAATTTAACTGGATTACACGTGAACTTGGAATAGGGTTAGTAGCATTTTGTGCATGTGTATCACTTTATTTTTTATATAGCTTATGTTTTCCAAAAGCATCTCTTGTTATCAATCAAGATGGTATAAAAGAAAAAGCTATAAGAGGTAAAGGTCTTATTAAATGGGAAAAAATAAGTGAAGTGTATATATGTATAATTCCAAAGAAAAAATACGATACATATTACTTAGGTATTAAATACCGTAAAGATGAAAATGATAAAAGAAAAGTTAAATTTAAAGGTAAAGTCAACGAACGTATAGGAGATGTTGTACTTACTTTAGATGAACTTGAAATGGAGCCTTATGAAATTTATAATAATATTCAAAAATACTATAGCAAATTTATAAAAAGATAGTAAAATTATTATAATATAAGAAACAAAAAAGGGAGTCTTAAAAATAGAAATAACTATTTTTTAGTCTCCCTTATATAATTTCACAAAAAGAAAAGACCTATTTAATGAAACGGTCTTTTTACAATAAAGTAAATAAAATAATTTGGTTATGAGTAAGGAATTCTTAATTCCCTGGATAATTTAATTTTATATTATTTTTATTATGATTTCAATATATATAACAAAAAATAATCATATGAAGAGGAATAATGTATATAAACAATAAGAGAAATATTTTAACTTATAATAAATTAAAAAACTATAAAAAAGGTGATTTAAATGGAGCAAATTAGGAAAATAATACATATAGATATGGATGCCTTTTTTGCATCTGTAGAACAAAGGGACAATCCAAATTTAAAAGGGAAACCAGTTATAGTAGGAGGAAGCCCAAACAGTAGAGGAGTAGTGGCGACTTGTTCTTATGAAGCTAGAAAATACGGTATTCATTCCGCAATGCCATCAAAAATAGCTCAAAAAAGATGCCCCTATGCCGTTTTTGTAAGACCTAGATTTGATACTTATAGACAAGTATCAAATCAAATAAGAGATATATTTCATAGGTATACAGATTTAGTAGAGCCGTTATCATTAGACGAAGCTTTCTTAGATGTGACTAATCCCAAAATACCTATAAAATATGCTACAACTATTGCAAAGTTTATAAAAAGAGATATCTTAATGGAGACAGGACTTACTGCTTCTGCGGGTATTTCATACAACAAATTTCTGGCTAAGTTAGCATCTGATTATAATAAACCAAATGGATTTACAGTAATAATTCCAGATAATGCTCAAGATTTTTTAGATAAATTACAAATACAAAAGTTTTTTGGTATTGGAAAGGTAACTGCTAAAACACTAAAACTTATGGGAATAAATAATGGATATGATCTTAGACAACTTAGTTTATATGAATTAGAAAAATTGTTTAAAAGCAGAGGATATATTTATTATAATTTTGCGAGAGGAATAGATAATAGACCTGTTGAACCATATAGAGAACGTAAATCTGTAGGTTCAGAAACAACACTAGACCACAATTACAGATTAGATGAAGAAGAACTTGTAAATATATTAGATGAATTATGCCTAGATGTAAGCAATAGAATTATGTATTTAAATAAATTAGGCAAAACAGTCACACTTAAGATGAAGTTTGAGGATTTTACACAAATAACGCGCAGTACAAGTCTAGAATACGGAATAAACTCACATAAAGATATAAGAAAAAATATATACAATCTATTTAGAAATATACAGTGTAATAATCTACAAATACGTTTAGTCGGTGTAACTTTATCAAATTTAATAGATATAAATGAGAGTACACACAATATAACACTATTTGAATATATGAAAAATATAAGCACTGATAAAGATGATTAAAATAAATTTATTTAAATATTGTATAATAAAATAGCATATCATAAAGTATTATAATTTATTGAAAAAATTGTAAAATAAGGATATAATTAAGTATACACATTGTTGTATAGATTTTTTGAATAAGATTCACGAATTGAATATTGTTCAAGGTGTATTTAAAACAATACTTAAAAGGGAATGTGGTGAAAAGCCACAGCAGCCCCCGCTACTGTAAGAATGACGAAAGCTTAAGGTTTTGGAGAACTTAACCTCCACTGTTAAATCGGGAAGGAGAAGCAAGTAGGATGATTTCAAGCCAGGAGACCTGCCTAAAATAATACATGCTCTTTCGGAGGGAGAGAAATACTGTAATATGGGTTATTTATAATCGCGCGGAAAATAGACAATATACATATTATAGATTTTTTTGGGACCGAAGAAAATGGTTCTTTTTTTGTGAATAATAAAAGAACATTAATTCAATTTGTGAGTCTTATTTTATTGGATAAATTTAATAAAAAGAAAGTGTAATATTTAGTAACTTAGATATTTAAAGTTAAACATATTAGTAAGATTTTAAAATAATAAAAAATATATAATAAACCATTTTTTGAAATATGAAAATGAATAATTTTTAGGAGTTAAATTTACACTTTTTTAATGATATAATAATATATATCACTAATAAGAGGTGTTAAATAATGAGTGAAAAAAAATTGGCTAAAGGAAATGACAAAGCTGCACTAAATAGAAGGCTTAAGAGAATTGAAGGACAAGTAAAAGGAATTCAAAAAATGGTAGAAGATGATAGATATTGTGTAGATATATTAGTTCAAATATCAGCAATTAGATCTGCTATAGATAATGTAGGCACAATGATACTAGAAAACCATATTAAGGGCTGTGTTTCTAATGATATAAAATATGGAAATGAAGAAGAAAGTGAAGCGGCAATTAAGGAATTAATGGATACAATAAAAAAATTCACAAAATAGGGGGGGCTATTATGAATCAACAGGGGTTTATAGTTGAAATAGTAGATGATAAAACTGCTAAAATGCGTATGCAAAGACATTCTGCATGTGCTTCATGTGGTAAATGTGCAAAATTAACTTCAGAAAGTCAAGATTTAATAGTAGAAGTCGACAATCAAATTGGAGCAAAAGTAGGGGATCACGTAGAAGTTAGTATGGATAGTGTAAAAGTAATGAAAGCAACTATGTTGGCATATATGTTGCCACTAGTATTTTTAATTGCAGGGACAGCTATATGCTTTTTTGTACTTAATAATATAAACTTTAACGGTCCAATAGAATTATTAAGTGGACTATGTGGATTATTATGTACATTTTTAAGCTATCTTTATCTAAGAAAAAACGATAAAAAATATAGAGAGAGCAGAGATTATATTCCTATAGTAGTGAGAATAATTTAAATATAAGGGGTTTTGTAGCTGTGATTAATAAACCACAGCCACAAAACCCCTATTTTTCTAACTTTTCTTCAAGTTTTTTTAAATGCATCTTTTTAACAAGTATATAATAAGTTTTTGTAAAAGATGTAATTATAAGAATTCCGATTGCTATTCCAGTACTTTTAAATAGAGAATCCGTTCCAGTAGATACAGCAAGTGCATAATCTTTTTGAACTAATGAATACATAGTATTATATAATCCAAGACCAGGCACAAGTGGAAGTATTCCAGGTATTATAAAGTTTATAGCTGGATATTTTAATTTACGAGCTAAAATTTCACTAAATAATGAAACAACAGCAGATGCTATAACCATAGAAAATACATTTGAAATATATTCTGAGTTAGCCATAACAACATAAGTACACCATCCTATACCACCTACTATACCACATGGAATAAGTGATTTTTTAGGTGCATTAAAGAATATAGAAAAACCTGCTGTAACTGCAAATGAAAATATAAAGTTTATTATTAAATCTTTAATAGTCATTTAATCAACCTCCAATTTTAATCCAAAAATCAAGTACAACACCGACTCCTACAGCTATAGCTCCTGCTGTTAAAAATGCTTCAAATACACGAGAAACACCAGAAACTAAATCACCAGATATTAAATCCCTAAGCCCTTTTACGAAAGCAACTCCAGGAAGTAGAGGCATTATAGAACCTACTATAAGCATTTTAGGGTCATGTAAAATTCCAATCTGACAAAAAGCAACCCCAAACGTAGCTATTGCAAATGAAGATACTAATGTAGCCATAAATGCCATAGAGTTAAGTTTCATTATTCCATTATATATAATAGTTCCAACAACTGAGATTATTAATGTAAGTAAAAAATCTGCTATACTTGTACCACCTATTAAATAAGCGAAACATGCAGAAGAAATTGCAGTCCCCGCATAAAAAGAAATTATTCCATATGGTGGAGGTAAAGTAGCTATTTTTTTTAGTTTATTAATCGCTTCATCAGTTGTCATTTCAGGGTTTTGAACAAAATCTCTAGATACAGTATTTAAAAGGTCTATTTTGTTTAAGTCGATACTTCTACGCTTTATAGTTCTCATAAATGACAATCCGTCGAACTTATCATCTGCAATTATTATACACGTAGGAGTTGTAAATACATTAATATGTCTGTATCCACGAGAAGTACAAACTCTTAAAACACTGTCTTCCGCACGAGATGTTTCTACACCATTAGTCAACATTAATTCTCCTAGAAAAAGAGCAAACCTAAGAATCTCTTTTTTCTGTATTAATTGATATTCTTCCCTCATAAAATCATCTTATTGTCAAAAATATAATTTTGACAGACTCCTTTCCTTTTTATTTAGTTTTTTCATAGTAATAATTAGACTATTATAATATGTTATTAAACATCTAATACTAATTAATTTAGTGAGAAATAGTCTAAATTGGATTTTTTACTTAAAAAACCTATGTATATATTTACTATATTATACTTGATTATATCAAAAAAATAAAAAATGTATATATATATTATTTTAAACTTAAATAATATATAGCGTTTCCGATATATTATAAAAAATTATTATACATAATTTGGCCAAAGATTTAAATATATATTTTTAATATATCCTCAAAAATTTAATTTATTATAAAGTTGTAGCAAAGTAATTATAAAAATACAGTTATTTATAATTAAATAAATAATTTATCATAAATACTTAATAAATTAAGAAATGTGCTTATTTTCATATGTTATATCAATGTAACCAAAATTTAACACAATCATATAATACTATTATCTAAAAATTGAAAAGGAGAATAAAGTATATGACATTAACAGGAGCGCATTATATTTATATTTTATTCATGGTTATAGTCCTTGTAACTATGATTATGAAAAAGGATGTTATAATTCCGTGTATCCTAGGAATCTTTTGTCTAGGATTGTTTTATACGCATAATATTGCAGGATCGTTAGGAGCAGTATTTAATTCATTTATTGTGTCTTTAAATGAACTCGGTTCCATAATTTTGATTATATCTATTATGGTTGCGTTGTCAAAAACACTGGAAACAAATAAAGCCATAAATTATATGGTTAAACCTTTTTCACGATTTATAAAGAATCCTACATCAGCATTCTTTGTAACAGGTTTAGTTATGTTACTACTTTCTTGGTTTTTCTGGCCAACACCAGCAGTAGCATTAGTAGGAGCGGTTTTCCTACCAGTTGCTTTAAATGCAGGTCTTCCAGCTATAGGTGTGGCAGTAGCGCTAAATCTATTTGGGCATGGTTTAGCATTATCTACTGACTTTGTAATTCAAGGTGCACCAGCTATAACAGCAGGAGCTGCAGGGATTGAAATATCTCAAGTAATTCAAGAAGGTATGCCTTTGTATTGGGTTATGGCAATAGTTACAATAGGTGTAGCTTTTTATGGACTTAGAAAAGATATCAAAAAAGGAAAATTTGATTTAGAATTACAAGCTGTAGAGCATGAAGAAATCACAGAATTTAATCCAAAAGCAAAAATAGCTGTATTTTTAGTATTAATAGGATTTGCTTTAGATATAGTAGCAATGTATGTATTCAAATTAACAGGTGGAGATGCAGCTGCATTATTAGGTGGAACTGCTGTACTTCTTATAATAATAATTAATATAATGAATTTTAATAAAAAATGTTTTGAACAAACATGTGATAATATTATAGAAGGATTTGTATTTGGTATTAAGATATTTGCAGCAATAATTCCTATAGCAGCATTCTTCTATATGGGTGAAGTTGCGCCAATAACTGCTGTATTAGGTGAAGTATTGCCAAGTGGCTCACAAGGTTTATTATCTGATATGGGTGTAGCATTATCAAATACAATACCACTTAACAAATTTGCAGTTTGTAGTATACAGACAGTAGTAGGTGCAATAACAGGTCTTGATGGATCTGGATTCTCAGGTATATCATTAGTAGGTTCTTTAGCTAACGTATTTGGTACAGCTGTAAACGGTAGCGTAGGAGCTTTATGTGCATTAGGTCAAATTGCAGGTATATGGACTGGTGGAGGATGTTTAGTTCCTTGGGGATTAATTTCAGCAGCAGCAATATGTGGTGTAAGCCCAATAGAACTTGCAAAGAGAAACTTAAAACCTATATTAATAGGATTTGCTGTTACTACAATAGTAGCTATATTTATAATTTAATATAACGTATTTATAAACTTAAAATAACATATATTTATCAATAAAAGAGTCACAATCCCTTTATTTTGTGAATATAATAAAATAAAGGGATTAGAGGTGACTTTATGGAGAGAATAATTAAATACGGAGGAAAATTATTTTTTGGCAGTTTAATTATATGTATATTGTCATTTTTTTATTTTAAGTTAATTCCTTATAGTCAAATAAGCAATTTAATTGGATATATATTTTTGGAAATATTCCTTATTTATAGTTTTTATATAGGTTATAGATATAAATTAAGTATAAAAGAATCTTTGATGAGTGGAATTTTGGGGTGCGGAGTTGGACTATTTTTGTTATTTTTTGCAACTTATACGTATTATATAATTGATACGTATTGGGGAATTTGGATGGTAGAATTCTATTTTATACCGACAATGTCACTTATAAATGATTTTTTTGAGAATATAACACTTAGTTATACAGTTGTTTTAATAATGCTTAATATATTTTTAGTATTATTAGGTTCAAGGGTAAGATTTATAAAAGAGAAAATAATTTCGATTAAACAAAAAAATAATTTATGTACAAAAAAAGACTTCTTATAATATGAGAAGTCTTTTTTTTATAAGAAAATTATATTGATTTATAATTTGATATAAGTTCAATAATAGAGTTTAATATATAATTATAATATTGAAACTATAAATTAATAGTTTAGTTGAGATTTATTTTATGATTTTATATCATTTTAGATAATTAATAATAATAATTTATTATCACAAGAAGATTATGATAAATAAAAAATATATTATAAAGTTTTGGAGGCTTAATATGAAGGTTATAGATATGCATTGTGATACAATGAAGGCGATTTTAGATAATCGAGATGAAAATAGATATGTTAATTTAAAAAAGAATGGTTTTAGTGTTGATATAGAGAAAATGAAACAAGGAGATTATATGTTACAAGTATTTGCAGCATTTACAAATATGGGCGAGGGCGATACACTAGTAAACTGTTTGAGAACTATTGATCTTTTTCACGACGAAATAAAAGCAAATTCACAAGATATAGGGATAGTTTTGAGCTATGATGATATATTAAAAAATATAGAGCAAAATAAAATGAGTGCGCTTTTATCTATAGAAGAAGGGGCGTGCTGTAAAGGTGATTTAGGTATTCTTAGAAATTTTTATAGACTGGGTGTTAGGATGATGACTTTAACTTGGAATTATGAAAATGAGCTTGGATTCCCAAATGAAATAATAAACAATAAATTAGTTTGTGATAGAGGATTAAAAGACAGAGGATTTGAATTTATAGAGGAAATGGAGAATCTAGGTATTATTATAGATGTATCTCATTTATCAGATGCTGGATTTTATGATATTTTAAATAATACTAAAAAGCCATTTGTTGCAAGTCATTCAAATGCAAGGAGCATTTGTAATCACCGTCGCAACATGACCGATGATATGATAAAAAAACTAGCAGACAGAGGCGGAGTTATGGGTCTTAATTTTTATTCTAACTTTTTAAATGAAAATACAAAGTTTAGCGACTTATCAAAATTAGACGATATGATAAAACACTTAAAACATATTAAAAATATAGGTGGAATAGAAGTTATAGGATTAGGAAGTGACTTTGACGGAATAGATTGTAAAGTAGAAATTGAAAATGCATCAAAAATGCAAATTTTAGCGGAAAAGATAAAAAAAGAAGGATTTACGGAAGATGAAGTAGAACATATATTCTATAAAAATGTTTTGAATTTATTCAAAGAAATATTATAATATATTTTAAACAAGAAAATAAATTTTTAAAAATATATAAAATTAAAGCTTGCTATATGCAGGCTTTAATGTTTTAAGAGAGGTGACAGTATGATTACTAAATTGCACGATAAAAATAAAATCTTAGATAAATATATAGAAATAATAAAACAAAATAACTTTAAATCAAGTGATATACTTGTGTTTGTGGATAATAATATAAATCGACTAGAGTATATAAAAAAGATAGAACTTAAAATAAGTGAAGAACTTAAGATATGTACATATAGTCAATTTGTAAGGGGCGAAATAATAACATACTGGCCGATTATTTTAAATGATTGCGAAGATATAATAAAAAAGAATTTGACGCCGACATTTATATCTAGTAATTTAAAGACGTATATATTTGAAAAAAAGGTAGAAATGAAGAGAAATAAGGAAAATTATTTTGACGATATTACGGGGACTAATAAATCAATAGCATCTAATATTATGAATAATTTAGATAATGCTATTTATAATCAAATAGATTATAAAAAAATAGGAAAAAAGATTTACAACTCAAAAGCTAATAAAGAGAATATCAAAGACAAATCTTATATTGAAATGGAAAAAATAATAGAAGAATATCTAAATGAAATGATAAGCAACTCCATGGTAGATGATAGTATAAGTATTTACCTATACAATCAATATCTATTAAAAAATAAATTATATAAAGAACAATTATTAAATAGATATAAATACTTATTTATAGACGATTTACAAAATATAAGTGTTAGTCAGGTAAACTTGATAAAAGAATTTGACAATAATGAAAAAGAAATATTTGTTTATTGCGATCACAGTAGGTATTTCTCTTCATTTATCAAAAATGATATTAACTATGTATATAAACAATTATTAGGACGAGATGAAACTTACAGCAATATAGGAGTTTTTGATTTAATTAATGAAAATGCAAGTATAGAGTTGGACCAAAGTAGTCAGCTATATGGCGAAATGATAGAGAATATATCACAAAAAATAGAAAGCTTAATTTCAAATGGAGTTTCTAAAAAAGATATTGTAGTAATAAATCCTATAAATACTCCAGTATTAGATTATGAAATTACAAATAAGTTAAAGGCTAAAGATATAGAGATATTAAATACAAAGAAAACAAGCAAAATAATAGATTACCCATATGGAAATTTATTATATGTTGCAGTCGCTATATATTGCGAACTTCAATCTCATATAAAAGAAGAAGAGTATATAAATTTTATTCAGATTTTATTTAATTTAAATAGGATAAAATCATATAAAATCTATAGAAATAGGGATAAAGAAGAAGATTATAAACAAATAATAAAATATATAGATGAAAAACGAAAAGAAAAGCTCAGTATAGGAGAGTTTCTAACTAAATTTTATATAGATAAAGTTTTAAATTTAAAAGATGGAAAAGAAAATGTATCTATTTGTAAAAATATAATTGAAGAAAGTGAGTCATTTATAGACTCTTTAGATAAATTAGATTTAAATAAAAATGCAGATGAAGTATTTATAATATCATTAAAAAAATTTATAAAAGACTACTTTAATGCAAGACAAATAGAAGAAATAAAAGATAGAGATGCAGTATTAATAACGACACCTTTTTCTTATATATCAAATAATATTAAAAGAAAGACTCAAATATGGGTAGATATAGGAAGTAATACTTGGAATATGAAGATAGAAAAAGATTTAGCAAATCCACTTGTCTTAAAAAAATCTTTTAGAGATGAAGATATATACACAAGTGATATGGAGGAAAGTTATAAAAAGTACTTCTTATACAACACTGTTTATAATTTGCTAAAATACGCTGAAAATGTATATGCATATAAAAGTGATTATTCTATAAATGGGTATATACAAGAAGGTGGATTATACAGCTTACTGCTTAGACTTATAAATAAAGGAGGGGACGCTCTTGAGTAAGATAAATTATAGAAAAGACCAAATACCAATAATGAACTATGAAAATGGGACGATGGCAGTGCCGGCAGTACCAGGAGCGGGAAAGACTTTTATAGTGACAAATTTAGTTACTAAACTACTAGCAGAAAATAAAAATGAAAAAGGGAAGATATTGATTCTTACATATATGAACAGTGCCGCAAATAATTTTAAAGGCAGAATAAAAAAGATTTTAGAAGAAAAGGGAATAGACTCTACTAACGGATTTGAAGTAATGACGATACATTCTCTGGCAGCTAAGATAATAAAAGAAAAGCCAGAAGTCATGATGTTGAGTGAAGACTTTAATATTGCAGATGATCTTCAAAAAACGATGATGTTAAATGACTGTATAAATACGTTTAGGGCTAGTGGAGGAGAAACTGCATATAGATATTTTTTAAAAGAGCAAAAAAATCAAATGTGGTACGATATACAACTTGAAGCGTGGCAAGATGGATTTTTTGAATTAGTAGCTAAAGCTATAAGTAGTTTAAAATACAACGATATAACCCCACAAAAGCTAGAAGAAAATACACTTAGCAACAAAGGTATTTTAAAAATGATAAGTTTTATATATAAAGATTATGATAAAAAATTAAAACAAAATGGTCTTTTAGATTATGATGATTTATTAATTTATGCTTATAAAACTTTGAGTATAGACGAGCAGCTAAGAGAAAAATTCCAAAATAGATATAAATATATATTTGAAGATGAATGTCAAGATTCTAATGAGATTCAAGGTAAGATAATAAAATTAATCTGTGAAAAAAACAATAACTTAGTTAGAGTTGGAGATGTAAATCAAAGTATAACAGGTACATTTTCTTCTTCTGATCCTAGATTCTTTAAGGAATTTATGGAAGAAGCTGATCATTGTTATGAAATGAATATGTCCAATAGAAGTTCAGCAGACATACTAGAACTTGCTAATAACTTAGTGGAGTTTGTATGTAATGATTTAGAAGAAACAGAATGTAGGGAAGCTCTACAACAAATAGAGATAGAAACAGTAGAAAAAGGACAAGGTTATAAAGAAAATCCTAATCCAGATAAATATCAAATAAATGCAATGTGGTATAAAACTTTTGAAGAAGAAATACTTCAAACAGTTAGATATGTAAAAGGATTAAAATTAAAATATCCAGAAAAGAGTATAGGAATTTTAGTTCCTTATAACTCACAATTAAGCCAAGTTTCAAAAGTTCTTGAACAAGAAGGACTAGAATTTGAAGAATTGGGGCCGAATTCAAAAAACAAAAGAAGGATAATCGATAATATAGCTAAAATAATAAATTTTATAATAAATTGTGACGATATAGAAGTTTTAATAGATGTCCTTTCTAGTGTGTTTATAAAAACAGACAACAGAGAAGGCAAAAATGACTTTTTAAATATATTAAGAGAGTACAGTGTAGAAGAGTTGTTATATAGCAATGTAAAAGATAAACCTCTTATAATAGACGACAAATGTGAGATGTATACAACTTTTAAACAAGGACTAAATTCTTTAGTTGAAATTTTAGAACATTCTACAACGAAAGTTGATGAGTTGATTTTATTTATTAAAGAAAAACTAGATTTAAAAGGCGAAGAAAAGTCACTAGTTGATTATATTGCATTTTATGTTAGATATATTACAAATGAAATGCCAAATATAACGCTTTGGGAGATATACGACGTTTTATCTGACAATAAAAGCAAAGTATTTAATTATATGATAGATGTAGTATACGAAATAAATGGATATGAACCACAACCGGGAAGCATAACAGTATGCAATTATCATAAATCTAAAGGGATGGAATGGGATTGTGTATTTTTACTTCAATTGACGCAGTTTCATTTCCCAGATAATATAAATCAGAAGTTTCAATGTGATAAATGGTACTTAAAAGATAAATATAAAAATACTGAGGCTTTAATCAACAATCAAATAGACTTAATAGTAAATGGGAAGTTGACACAAAATTATTATAAACAGACGAAAATAGATATTATAAATGAAAAAATTAGGCTGTTATATGTAGGTATTACAAGAGCTAAGGAAATGCTTATAATGATGGGAAGTAGTTATAAATCAGAAGAAGAATCAAAAAACACTAAGAAAAAACAAGAGCCTTGTTTATATCTTAAAATATTAAATCAATTAATAAAAGAAAAAAGGGAGATGAATAAATAATGGATCAAAAACTTAAATATTTTCTATACAGTCAAAATTCATTAAACACATTTAAATCATGTCCTTTAAAGTTTAAATATAAATATATAGACAATATAAATTGGAGATTCGATTCCATAGAAAGCCGAGATTATTATGAAGGACTAAAATCGGGGAGTGAGTTTCATTTATTATGCGAAAGATATTTTAAAAATATTCCAATTGGAGAAAATATAAGTGAAGAGTTTAAATTATGGATAGAAAAGATAAAGGACATAATTTATATAGATGAATCTAAAATATATTTGCCAGAATACGAAGTTAGAATTAAAATAGGAGAAAATTACTTAACTGCAAAATACGATTTAGTAATTATAGATGATAACAGCATCGAAATTTGGGATTGGAAGACAGAATCACAAAACTCAAGCTATAAAAACATAGAAAATAGAATGCAGACAATAGTGTATATGTATCTAGCAAAAGAAGTAATTCAAAAGATTTACAATTTAAATATTGATACTGAAAATATAAGTATGAAGTACTTTAGATTGAAAATAGATAACTACCCTATAACTGTAAAATACAATAAAGAAAAACATCTAAAAAGTAAATATATTATAGAAAGCTTTATAAACAATATAAGCAATTTAGATTTTGATGGATATATACAAAAAAATAAAAATCACTGTAAATACTGTGAGTTTAATAAACTTTGTAACAATAAAAATATAAACTACGATATTATAGATGAAAATATAGATTTTGATGAAATGATAGAGGAGGATGATTAATGGGACTTAGATTTGTATTTGGAAGAGGCGGAAGCGGAAAAAGTACATATTTGTTAAATGAAATAAAACAAAGAGTTCAAGACGATGAGACAACACCTGTAATATTATTAGTTCCAGAGCAGTATTCCTTCGAGATGGAGAAAAAAATAAGTTCTCTATATTTAGGAAAAGAAAAGGACAAGTATATGAGAACTAGAGTACTTACATTTAATACTATGAGTGCTCTTGTATTTACTAAAACAGGCGGTTTAACAGATGTAAATATAAATTCAAGTGGTAAAGCAATGATAACTTATAAAGCTATAGAAAAAGTAGCAAGTGAGTTAAATGTATTTTCAAAGGCAGCAGCACAAACTGGATTTGTAGGTTCAGTAAGTGAGATAATAAGCGAATTAAAACAATATAATGTAAATTACGATATGCTAGAGTATATAGCTGAAGATATTGAAAACGAAACACTTAGATTAAAATTAAAGGATGTAAGTAAAATATACGAAGCTTTTGAAAATGAGCTACACGAAAACTACGTAGACTCACAAGATATGCTTGGTTCTCTAGCTCAAAAGCTAGAAAATACTAGTTACTTTGATGGATGTTATGTATATATAGACGAATTTACAGGGTTTACACCAAAACAGTACTCTATTTTAGCAAAACTTCTTAAAAAGGCAAAAGAAGTTAGTATATCGCTTACTGTAGACAATGTAAACTACTTAAACTATAGAAAAAACGATCCATTCTCAAGAACTAAATACACTTATGAAAAGTTAAGAAAAATAGCTATGGATAATGGAGTAAAAATAAATCCATATATAGACTTAAATAAAGGTAAAATAAAGCGTTTTGAAAATAATAACGAGCTTTTACATTTAGAAAGATACTATAATGCTTATCCATACCATGATTATGAAAAAGAAGTTAATTATCTTAAGATAAAAGAATTTAACAACTTATATGAAGAAGTTGAACATATTGCAAAGGAAATAGTCAACTTAGTCAGAGATAAAAATATAAGATATAAAGATATAACTGTGGCGACAAGGGACTTAAATAGATATGACTTTTTAGTACATTCTATATTTAATGAGTACGAAATACCAAACTTTATAGATAAAAAAAGAGATGTCAAATCAAACCCAATAATAGTATTGATTACTTCAGCGCTTGAAATAAAAAATAAAAGATATTCATATGAAGTTATGTTTAGATACTTAAAAAGTGGACTTATAGGTCTTAGTGTAGATGAAGTCAGCTTAATCGAAAATTACGTAATATTAAACGGAATAAAAGGCAAGAAGTGGTTAGAAGAAAAATGGGAATATAGGGCTGTGAATAACTATAATTCTGATATAACAGAAGAAGAATCTCAAACTATACAAACTATAAATGAAATAAAAAATAGAGTTCTAAGTCCAGTTATAAAATTACAAAATAAATTAAAAGGTAAAAAAAGCTGTAGAGAGATCTGTAAAAATATATATGAATTTTTAGTAGAAATAGACATGGAACAAACTATTTACGACTTGGTTGAAGACTTTAAAGCTAAAGGTGAGTTGGAAGTTGCGAGCCAATACTCTCAAGTTTGGGATATAGTAATCGATATACTAGACCAAATTGTAGAGATAATGGGAGATGATGTCGTATCTATAGACAGATTTATTAAAATAATAAGCCTTGGATTTGAAGAATATGAATTGGGATTAGTCCCACCAAGTATAGACCAAGTTTTAGTCAGTAGTGTAGACAGAATGAAAAATCCAAACACAAAATACCTTTATTTAATAGGCGTTACTGACGGGATATTTCCACTAATAGCTAAAGAAAAGGGAATATTAAACGACAAAGATAGAAATACACTTATGGATAGAGGGGTTGAAATAGATATAGATAGTAAGACAAAGACTTTTGAAGAACAATTTTTAGTTTATAAGGCACTTACTTCAACTTCAGAAAATCTTATATTAACTTATCCAGTTGCTGATTCAGAGGGAAGAAGTTTGAGACCGTCTATTATAATATCTAGGGTTAAAAAGATATTCCCAAAACTAGAAGTAGAAAGTTATTTACTAGAAAATAAAAGAGAAAATGAAGAAGAAATGATGGACGATATAACTGTTAAATCTCCAACATTTAATAAAATGGTAAATAAAATAAAATCATTTGACAATGGTGAAGAAATCGAAAATTTATGGCTAGATGTATATAGATATTTTGCAAATGACAATAAATATAGAGAAATTACAAGAAAAATAATTTCAGGACTTACTTATACGAATATGGTACACAAGGTATCACAAGAAAAAATAAATAAATTATACGAAACACATAATTTAAGTGTATCTAAGTTAGAAAAGTATTCAGCTTGTCCATTTGCCTACTTTATTCAATACGGGCTTAAGGCACAAGAAAGAAAAGAATATTCATTTGCTGCACCGGATTTAGGAACATTTATACATAACATAATGTACGAGTTCTCAAAATCACTAGAAAAAGATGGTCTTCATTGGAACCAAATTAACGAAGCCTATATAGATAAAAAGGTAAACTCTATTGTGGATTTCATGGTTTTACAAATTCCAGGATTTATATTAAATAGTTCACCAAGATATAAATATCTATCTTATAGACTTAAAAAAATGCTTATGGCAGCTATAAATATAATTGCCAAACAAATTAAATCTGGAGAATTTGAACCTATAGATTATGAAGTTAACTTTGGTCAAACGGGAAAATATCCACCTATAAGAATAATATTAGAAGATGGAACACAGATAAATCTAATCGGTCAAATAGATAGAATAGATGAATTTGATGAAGGTGATGATAGATATATAAGAATAATAGATTATAAATCATCAGATAAAAATGTAAACCTTACAGAAGTATACTACGGATTGCAACTTCAATTATTAGTATACTTAGACGCGATAATTGAAAGTGCGATGAAAAAAGGAACAAGTATCCATCCAGCGGCAATTTTATATTGTAAGATTGACAATCCAATTGCAAAGTTTAGCGAAAATAAAGATGAAGAACAGATAGACGAAGAAATATTAAAACAATCTAAGATGAAGGGACTTCTTGCAAAAGATGCCCACATAATAAAGAAAATGGATAAGGCACTTTATGAAGAAGATGTTAAATCATCACTTATAGTTCCTGCTGGTTTAAATAAAGATGGAAGTCTATCAAAAAGTACAAATAGTGTAACATATCAAGAGTTTGAAATACTTAGAAAATATGTAAAACACGAGATAAAGGATTTATGTGAAGGTATGTTAGGTGGAGATATAAGTATAAGCCCTAATAAACATAAAGACAGGACTTCATGTGATTTCTGTATATATAACTCGATATGTCAGTTTGACCCTACACTTAAAGACAATAATTACAATATTATAAAAGATAAAAAGAACGAAGAAATTATTCAAATGATGGCAGAGGAGGTGGAATAATGAGTTCTCCAAAATGGACAAGTGAACAACAAAGTGTAATTGATAGTAGAGGTGGGAACTTATTAGTTGCAGCAGCTGCTGGATCTGGTAAAACTGCTGTTCTTGTAGAACGTATAATACAGATGATTTTAAATCCAGACTTAAAAGTAGACATAGATAAATTATTAGTCGTTACATTTACAAATGCAGCAGCATCTGAGATGAGAGAGAGAATAGGAGATGCTATATCTAAGAAATTAGATGAAAATCCAGAAGATGAACACCTTCAAGACCAATTAGTACTTTTAAATAAAGCTAGTATAACGACAATACATTCATTTTGTTTAGAAGTTATAAAGTCAAATTTTCATAAAATAAATTTAGATCCCAATTTTAGAATAGGTGATGAGACAGAGTGTTCTCTTATGAAATTAGAAGCTATAGATGAAGCATTTGATATTTTATATGAAGAACAAGACGAAGAGTTTTGTTATTTAGTAGATTGTTATGCCGAAAAAAGAGGAGATTCAAATTTACAAAACTTGATTTTATCTATTTATAGTTTTGTTATGGCATCTCCATATCCAAAAGAATGGTTAATACAAAGTGCAGAAGATTTTAATATAGATGAAAACTTTGATTTTGCAACATCAAAATGGGCTAAAGCTATACTTGAAACTGTAAAAATACAAGTTGAAGGTGTGGAGACATCTATGGCTAAGGCGATTGAAGATGTATCTGGGATAGAAGAGTTAGAGACTTTTATAGCTAAGTTAAAGATAGAGTATGAAAAAATAAAAGATATATTAGATGCATGTGATATATCTTGGAATGAGGCTTATTCAAAAATAGCGACTATGCAATTTGAAAACTATGCAAAAGGAGTCAAAAGAATTCCAAAAGATGCACCAGCTTATGTAAAAGAAGAAAAAGATAAAGCTAAAAACACTAGAGATAATGCTAAAAAATCTATAGAAAAAATAAAAACATCAGTATTTAGTAAACATTACGATGATTTAAAAGAAGAGATTAAATTTTTATATCCAGTAGTTAAATCACTATCAGATGTAGTTTTAATATTTGATAAAATCTATAGCCAGAAAAAACGAGACAAGGGAATTATAGATTTCCACGATATAGAGCATTTTGCACTACAAATTTTAACACAAACTGATGAAAATGGAGATTTCTTATTTGATAAAGATGGTAAAAATATACCTTCTGATATTGCGCTTGAATATAGAGAAAAATTCTATGAAATCTTTATAGATGAATACCAAGATAGTAACCAAGTACAGGAAGTTATCTTGTCTACAATAGCTAAACAAAATGAACCAAATAGGTTTATGGTTGGTGACGTTAAGCAGAGTATATACAGATTTAGACAGGCAAAACCAGAAATATTCCTTCAAAAATATGCGAATTATGATACTGATTTAAGCAGTAAATATAAAAAAATAATGCTTTATAAAAACTTCAGAAGTAGAAAAGAAGTAGTAGATAGTGTCAATTATATATTTGAGCATATTATGAGTAAAAATTTAGGTGAAATTGAGTATAACGAAGAAGAAAAACTAAACTTAGGGGCTAGTTTTGAAGAAGTAGATGACGAAAAAATAATACTAGGTGGGCCTACAGAAATTCATCTAATGGAAAAGAAAGTCGAAGAAGCTGAAAATCCAGAAAAGGATGAGGAAGAGTCAGAAGATCTAGATGCAAGTCAAATAGAAGCTAGAATGGTCGGTAAAATAATAAGAGATATTATGAGACCTAATGAAAATGGCGAAATAATGCAGGTATTTGACAAAAAAAGTGGAGAATATAGAAATATCGAATATAAAGATATTGTAATATTACTTAGAGCCACATCAGCATGGGCACCAGTATTTGCGGAAGAACTAATAAATATGGATATTCCGACATATGCAGATATGGGACAGGGATATTTTGAAACTATGGAAATACAAGTTATAATGTCTTTCCTAAAAGTAATAGATAATCCAATGCAAGATATTGCCCTTATTTCAGTACTTCGTTCTCCTATATATGGATTTACTCCAGAAGACTTTATAGATATAAGAACGGTAGATAAAAAGGTAAGTTTTTATGAAGCTATGAGAAAGTACGCTGGAGAAAGTATAGACTTAAGTATATCAGAAGAAGAAAATAGTGATGATGATAAAGATATAGATGAAGTTATAGACCAAGAAATTGAAAAGCTTAGCTCTACTATAATAACTCATATAGAAAATGAAGTTGATAATCAAAATATTCAAGATGAAATAGATGATTATTATCAAAATATAGACTACAGTGATTTTATATATGAAGATGAAGAAATAACATATAATGATGAGATTATATACGATCAAGATTATATAAACTATCAAGTAGATTCAGAAAATCAATACGATGAAGAGTTTAATAATCAATATAGCGAAGAATATATGTATCATAATCAAGATGATTCTATTTATAATATAGATTTAGAGACTCAAGATAAAAATCACCAAGAAGAAAAAACATTAAGTGAGCTTGATTTAAAAGTAAGAAGATTTTTAGATGATTTAAAAGAACTTCAAGAAAAATCTATGTATATGAGTACAGATGAATTTTTATGGTATATATATACAAATAGTGGATATTATGCATATTGTGGAGCTTTGCCAGGTGGAAGTCAAAGACAAGCTAATTTAAGAATTCTATTTGAAAGAGCTAAACAATTTGAAGAGACTAGCTTTAAAGGTATTTTTAACTTTATAAACTTTATAAGCAAACTTAAAAAATCTAATTCTGATATGGGAAGTGCAAAGACTTTAGGAGAAAATGCAAATGTAGTCAGAATAATGAGTATCCACAAAAGTAAAGGGCTAGAATTCCCAATCGTTATTTGCTCTGGCATGGGAAGAAACTTCAACACCATGGACTTTAGAAAAGACGTATTATATCATCATGAACTAGGGTATGGTCCACAGATTGTAGATTTTGAAAGAAGAATCTCGTATCCAAGTATTGCAAAAGAAGCTCTAAAATGCAAAATAAATATAGAAAATATATCAGAAGAGATGAGAATACTATATGTTGCACTTACTAGAGCGAAAGAAAAACTTATAATAACAGCATCTATAAAAGATATCGAGCAAACTATACATAAGTGGTCGTCAAATATATCTAATGAAAGAAGAGTTTCAAAATACGATATATTAAACGGTAAAAACTATCTAGATTGGATGATGCCAGCAGTTATAAAACATAGAGATTTAGAATCTATTAGAGAAAAATATAATATATGTACGAGAATATCACTAGAAGATGAATCAAGATGGTCTGTTAAGACTTGGGTTAGAGCTGATATAGATTTTGAAAAACATGAAAAAGAAGGCATCAGAGAAGTTTTAAATAATATTGATTTATCACAAAGTGATACACAATATTATGATCAAATACAAAATAAATTGAATTTTGAGTACCCGTATTTAGGTGTTGTAAAAAAAGCAGCAAGTATATCTGTTACTGAAATAAAAAAGAGACAAGAAGAATATGAAGAACAAGATGAATTATCAAATCTTTATAAAATGAAGACAACACTTAAAAAGCCAAAGTTCTTGAGTGAAGCTCAAACAAAAGAAAAAATAACAGGTGCGAGACGAGGTACAATAGTACACTTAATAATGGAGGTTTTAGACTTTAATAAAGTAAAAACAGAATCAGAGATAAAAGCTCAAATTGAAGATTTGATAAAACGAAGAGTTATAACAGAAAAAGAGTCTAAAGTTTTATCTCCTAGAAAAATACTTAAATTCTTTAAAAGCCCTATAGCGAAAAGAATATTATCATCAAACTTTGTCAAAAGAGAACAAAAGATATACACTCAGGTAAAAATGAATGATATATATTTAAATGACGATATTTTTAAGAATAATAGAGAAATATATGAAGATGAGTCTGTGATGCTTAGAGGAGTTATAGATTTATACTTTGAAGAAGATGATGGACTAGTAATTTTAGACTATAAGACAGATTGGATAGATAACAACAATAAAAAAGAAATTATCCATAAATATAAAAAACAATTAGAAATTTATGCAGAGGTACTTTCTACATTAACTGGTAAAAAAATAAAAGAAAAATATTTATATTTATTTAGTATAGATGAACAAGTAAAAATTGAGTAAAATAATCGGACACATATTAGTGGGCGAGGTATTAAAGGAGAGATAGATAAAACGATGAGATTTATTCATACATCAGATTGGCACTTGGGAAAAACATTAGAGGGAAATAGTAGACTAGAAGAACAAGAGATGTTTTTAAATGATTTTGTAAATATAGTCGAAGAAAATAATATAGATATGGTAATAATAGCTGGAGATATTTATGATACATCAAATCCTCCAGCTGCTGCTGAAAAATTATTTTATAAAACTGCATGCAGATTAGCTGATGATGGGAATAGATGCGTTATAGTCATTTCTGGAAATCATGATAATCCAGAGAGATTATCGGCGATTACACCTTTAGCAGAAGAAATGGGCATATTAGTATTTGGATATCCACTTAGCAAAACTAATAAAGCTAAATATAAAGGTTTTGAAATAACTGAAGCATTAGAAGGGTGTACAAAATTTGATTTTAAGGGTGAAAAAGTAACTTTAATTACTCTTCCTTATCCAAGTGAAAAAAGGCTAAATGAAGTTATAAAAGGAGATACTGATAGAGAGCAGCAGATATCATATAGTAAAAAAGTAGGTGATTTATTTAGAAAATTAGAGCAAAACTTTGAAGAAGGTAGTATAAATATAGCTACAAGTCATCTATTTGTTGTTGGAGGTGAATCTACAGATTCTGAAAGACCGATAGAGCTAGGTGGAAGTCTTCTTGTTCAAAAAAATGACTTACCACAAAACTCACAATATACAGCACTAGGTCATCTACATAAGCCTCAAAAAGCATCAGAGAGATTACATGCATATTATAGTGGTTCTCCAATTCAATACAGTAAAAGTGAAAGAGTATACTCAAAGGGTGCTAAAATAGTAGAAGTTCATCCAGGACAAGACGCTATAATAGAAGATATTTATTTTAAAAATTATAAACCTATAGAAGTATTTAAATGTAAAGGAATAGAAGAAGCAATAAATATATGCGAAGAAAATAAAGACAGAAATATATGGTCTTATTTTGAAATAGTTACTGACGAAGTAATAAATCAAAAGAATATAAAAACAATGAAATCTCTATTAAAAGATATTATAGAAATAAAACCTATAATAAATCAGAAGTTTGAGTATGAACATGTAGATATGAGAGAAAAAACGATGAAAGAATTATTTATCGAATACTATAAATTTAGAAACAAAGTAGAGCCAAAAGGTGAATTATTAGATTTATTTTTAAACATAGTTGAAAAAGAGGGTGACAATAATTGAGACCAATTAGATTGGAGATAAGTGGATTAAATAGTTATATAGAAAAACAAGTTATTGATTTTAGCGAGTTAACATCGAGAGGTCTATTTGGTATATTTGGAAAGACTGGTAGCGGAAAATCCACTATACTAGATGCTATAACTATAGCTATGTATGGAAATATATCTAGAGATACTAAAGAGTATATAAATACATCGTGCAATAGCGCTAAAATAAAATATATATTTGAAATAGGCAATAAACACAATAAAAGAAAATACTGTGTTGAGAGAATATTAAATAAAAACAAATCAGGAAGTGCTAATTCATATAGGGCTATATTGACTGAAATTCATATGGATGGCAAAGAAACTGTTATAGCAGAGCAAAAAACTAATGTAGATAAAGCT
This sequence comes from uncultured Intestinibacter sp., assembly GCF_902468165.1. Lineage (NCBI taxonomy): Bacteria > Bacillati > Bacillota > Clostridia > Peptostreptococcales > Peptostreptococcaceae > Intestinibacter > uncultured Intestinibacter sp. Next base: position 4,840 of record NZ_CABQXJ010000004.1, on the reverse strand, counting down.
ATTATAGATATAGTAGGTCTTACAGCATCTGATTTTACAAGATCAGTTGTTTTGCCACAAGGTAAATTTAGTGAGTTTTTACAATTAGACGACAGTAAAAGGCGTGAAATGCTTGAAAGAATTTTCAATCTTGAAAAATACGGTAAAGTTCTTACAGATAAAATAAAAGGCAATAGAGATAATAAAAAGATAGAAATAGACAAACTAGAAAGCAACCTTTTACAATATGATGGAACTACACAAGAGATATTTGATGAAACGTATGAAAAACTTATACAGTTACAAGCTACATCTAGAAGTATGAGACAAGAGTTAGAAGATACTGAAAAAACATACAATCAATATAAAGAAACTATAGGATATCAACAGTCATTAGAAGATAAAGAAAATAAAAAGAGAAAGCTAGATGAAAAAGAGCCAAAAATAAATGAAAATAGAGTTAAAGTAGAGCGTTCTGGTCATGCAAAGATAGTAAACCCACATATAAAAAATGTGCAGGAATTTGAAAAATCTATAGAAGAGTATAGTATGGAATTAGCTACTTTAGAACATGATTTTACATCATTAAATAGAGAGTATGAGTCTACTAAACTGAAATATGAGCATGCACAAAAAGAAAAAGATACTAAATTAGAAGGACTAATTTCTAGCAAACAGAGATTTGAAAGTGCAATAAAAATAGAAGAAAAAATAAAAGAAATAATAGAAGAAATAGATGATTTAAAATCTAAAATATATGATTTTGAAAAAGAAAAAACTACTTTAATAAAAGAAATTAATGGGTTAGATGAAGAAAATAATAAAGTAAATAACTCTATAAAAGAAAATGAAGCTAAAATAGCTGAACTTAGAACGAGTGAAGATTTTAAAGAAAAAGTATACAAGGCGTTTGAGATAGAAAAAGAATATTTGAGAGTTAAAAAAGACCTTGAGGAAAATAGAAAATATATTCCAGAGTTGACAAAAGAGCTTGAAACATTAAAAAGTAATTTTAGATATGCAGAAAACTCTACAAAAGAAGTAAATACAGAGCTTAAAAATATTAATGATAAGTACTCAATATTACTATCAAAATCACCTGGAACTAATGATGAGGTTGTGCTTATGTCCACTAAACTTTCATCATTAAAATCACTTTATGAAGCTACAAAACAAAATGAAACAAAATTAAACTCATTACAAGATAAGCTTAATAAAGATAAAGAAGAAAAATTTAAGTTAGATAGAAATGTAAAGAATTTAGAACAACAACTTGAAAGATATAAAAATGAAAAAAATAGCTTAGAAAAAAATCTAAATGAAGAAAAGTTTTTAAATTTGGCAAATGAATTGAGAAGCGAACTACAAGATGGGTGTCCATGCCCAGTATGCGGTTCAACTCATCACCCAAATATAGATAAAATAAATAATAATGACAAAATTTTATATATAGAAAGTCAAATTAAAAAAATAGATGAGAAGATAAGCTATGCAACAAAAGACTATGATGAATCTATACGTTCTCAAAGTCAATTATTGAGTACAATAAGTATAACAGAGCAATCAATAGCAGAGATAAAGCAAGAAATTGGGGGTTCAAACTCATATGAGATTGACGAAGAATTCAATAAACTCTCAAAAGAAGTTATTTCGCTTAGAGAGAAGATTGCTGATTGGACTAAAAATAAAGAAGACTTAGAAGAAGAGATCAAAGAATTAGAGAAGAGTAAAAATAAAAAAGAAAAAGAAGAAATAGAATTAAGTAAAGATATTTTAAATAAGACTGAAAATCTAAATGCAATCAAAGAAAATGTAGAAAAAATAACTAAACAATTTGATTCTATAAAAACAGAGTATTTATACTTAAGTTCTAGCTTGAAAATAGATGATTTAAAGTCAAAGGTAGAAGAAATAAATAAAAATTCTAGAATTGTTGAACAAATAGAAGAAGAAAATTCTTCACTAAAGCTTAAAAAAGAAGAAATAGATTCTAATTTAAACCAAAAGAGAAATGCTTTTATAGAATTAGACAAAAATATATCTAGTTTAAATAAAGAAAATGAAAGCAATCAAAAAGATAAGGTTGAAAAAGAAACTGAATTTAATTTAATAACTAAGGGGCAAAACCCAAAACATCTTTTAAATAATATAATTGATGAAATAGATAGCATAACTTCGACAGAAGCTAAACTTAGAGTTGAAGTAGAAGAAGAAAAATATGCAACTGAAAAATTAAAATCAAAAATAAGCCAAGTAAAAGGTAAGCTTGAAGAGTCAAAAGACAAGTATAAATCATCTAAAGAAAATCTAAAAGAGTTATTATTTGAATACAAATTTGAAAGTATTTATGCAGTTAAAAATGCTCTAATAGATGAAACTGAAAGAGAAAAATTAAAAGATGAGATAGAGTTCTTTGAAAAAGAAGAAAAAACTCTTTCGGCTGAAATAAAAACATTAAAAGAAAAACTAGATAAAAAGACAGTAAATTTAGATGAGTTTTTAAATCTTGAAAAAAATAAATATAAATTAGCACATGATATTGATGAAATAACAAAAGAAATAGGTGCAAAACAAAATGAAGTTATGACATTAGAAAAGAACTTAAAAAAGGTTAAAGAACTTCAAAAGCAATTAGATGAATCTGAACATAAATTAGAATTATTAAAAGAAATAGAAAAATTATTGCAAGGAAAAAGATTTGTAGAGTTTGTAGCTAAAAATCAACTTGAGTACATAGTCATAGAGGCATCTAAAAGACTTGATATAATGACGAAAGGTAGATATGTACTAGAGATAGACGATAATCTTAATTTTGTTATAAGAGATAATTATAATGGTGGGTTGAGGAGAAGTATCAAAACTTTATCTGGAGGAGAAACTTTCTTGACATCATTAGCATTGGCGCTTGCACTATCTTCACAAATTCAATTAAAGGGAAGTGCGCCGTTAGAATTCTTCTTCTTAGATGAAGGATTTGGATCTTTGGACAATGAGCTTTTAGATATTGTTATGGAATCATTAGAAAAACTTCACAGCGAACAGTTAAGCGTAGGTATTATAAGCCATGTTGAAGAACTTAAAAATAGAGTACCAGTTAAACTTATTGTAACTCCTAATGATGGAGGAAATGGCTCAAAGATAAATATTGAATATAGTTAAAATAAATTTAAAAAGCATCTATAGTAAAAATAAAACTATAGATGCTTTTTGTTATATATGGTGAAGACTTAAAATTAACTTATAATAAATATTTATTTAAATTTTTATATCAAAATTTATCAAAATAATACGATAAAAGAGTAGATTTAAAAATTTAAGTAGATTAAATGAAAATAATGTTGAAATTTAATTAATAAAAAAAGAGGCACCTACAAGGGGGAAAAAATTGTAGATGCCTTAAAATATATACTTATTAGGGGGATAAATAAATAAGGTTTAATAGAGCTATATTAAATGCAATAAACGTTGAAAAATAGCTATTTAATTAAATGGTATAAAATGGAATTGGTGACCAAAAAGTGACCAAATCCTATTACAAGTGACCAAAAAGTGACCAACAAAAATATAATTATAGTAACAATTTTTCTATATTATCAGATGCTTTTTTATCCATTTCTTTCAATACGTGAGAATAGGTATCCATAGTTATTTCAATTTTACTATGGCCCAATCTTTCACTTACTGTTTTCATATCTACACCAGACATTAACAATAATGTGGCATGAGCATGACGTAATTTATGAGGACGGATATATCTTATATTAATTTTTTTTAAAAATCTTTTGTAACTTTGTACAAACCCTGTTAAACTTAAATATTTTAATTCACTATTTAAACAAACTACATCAAAGTCATTTTTTTTATATAATCCTTGTAATACTAATTTATTTTGTCTTATTTTTTCTGACCTTAGCATATGGATAATAGCATCTGGAACAATTATATCTCTTATTCCGTTTTCAGTTTTAGGTCGTCTCATATAATATTGTCCATTTTCATAGATTAAATTTTTATTTATATGCAGAGTATTATTTTGAAAATCTATGTCTTCCCAACATAGCCCAGCAATTTCTCCGAATCGCATACCAGCAAATAAAAATAAATTAATAGGTATATCTAAAAATTTAGTATATTGGCAATTATCAAGTATAGTACGTATTTCATTAAGAGTATATATATCAGTATCTGGTGTAGAAAGTGTTTTAGGTTTAGTTACAAACTCTGGAATGTTTGTGTTGATTTCCTGTAACCTATAACACTCTCTTAAAACAGCATTACTTATTTGATATATTTTTTTCTTGGTTGCATCACTAAGATCTAAACGACCTACATAATTCATGAAATCTTGATACATACTAATTGTAATATCAGTTAATTTTACATTTGAAAAAAAAGATTTAATGTGCTTATTTATTATGGCATAAGCATTATTTAGAGTTTTTGGACTATATTCGTGTGACTTATCATCATAGTATTTAATACATCTATCTACGAATGTAAAATTTTTAGGAAGCTTAAATCTATCGTTGTTTATAGCGCTCTTTAATTCAACAACATATTTTTCTGCTTCCCTTTTTTTATTAAATTTTTCATATATCTTTTGATGTTCTTTTCCATCTTCCCCAATATATCTAACACAAACTTCATACATATTACGGCGTTTTCTAGTTAATACACTTATTATATTATTTTGCATAAGAACCTCCTAATGTCATTTTTAAATGAAAAAAATTTTGTTATTTATTATATATAAAATTTCAAAAAATAAACTTAAAAATATATTGAATAAAAAACCATCAATTGTAAAAACAATGAATTTAAATCTATTTAAACAAGAAACATATTGAATTTGTTTAATATA